>JAXDQB010000462.1:0-3440 GCA_034668065.1 Paraburkholderia sp. | reverse complement strand
AGAAGACGCCATAGTGCGGATGGATATGCGCCCCGTCGAGCGCGGGAATCGCCACGCCCTTCCTGCGCCATTCGTGTGCGCCGATCAACCCCTGCAATTCCCTCAGCGACACAACCGAAGGCGCATCGGCCGGGCCGTACGCTTCGAGACAGGCGTCGCGCACGTCGGGAGCGCGACGCAAAGGGATGGAGTAGTCGGCCTCGAGCGGAATCAGCAGCATGCCGAGCGTGCGGGCACGTTGAGCCTGAGCCTGGCGGTGAAGATTGAATGCGTCGAGCGGCGCGTCGGCGGTCTTGCGTGGCTTACGCTCGACGCGGCGTGCCATTGCCTGGAGCAACTGGCGCGCGTTCTGGAAGTCGCCGCGCCAAAGCAGCGCCACGCCCTCGCTGGCCTGCCGGAACGCGGCGTCGGCCGTCATGCGATCGTCGGCCGTCGCAACGCGCTTGGGCGCCGGCAACCCGGCTTCCGAGCGCCAGCGGGCACTTAGCGAGGCACCGGCTTCGGTCCAAGCAATTTTGGGGAAATGCGAATCGATATTCACGAATGCTCAGCCATTAAGAAATCGGCACGGATCAGCGCGACATGCCGCGCGCGACCGGTCCGTGACGATACGGGATAACACAATACCCCGCTTTGCCCACTGTACAGCGATGCGCGCGCTATTCGATAAATCAAAAAAGGTGACTTCGTCCGAATTTTCGTCCTTCCGACAATGATGCTCGCCGCGGCGGGGCAATTTGACGCCACGACACCGGACTCGTGCAACTGAGCCGCACCTCGCAGCCGAGAGCCACGCAACCCGTTCATTCTGCCGCTCGCCGTCTTCTAGGGCCGGTCGTCGCAACGTGTGGAAATGAACTGGAAAAAGGGAAACCTCATGACCATCTCGAGACAAAGCGTTGCCGCCGTCGTGCCGCCCGCAATCGGCGAATACTGGCCGGGTCAGGGCGGCATTTATGCCGGCATCATGCCTGATTTCGTCGGGCACAGCCCCCAGCACTTGATCTTTTCGGTCGACGAAACGGTCAACGTTCAGTGGGGCGGCTACTCTGTGGATGAACCGGGCGCAACGAGTTCATATGATGGCGCAGCCAACACAAGAGCGCTCGTCACATCCAGGTACTCGCATCCGGCGGCCGAGTGGGCAGCCAAGTATGTGAAAGACGGTCACGCCGATTTTCACTTGCCCTCCCGGCAGGAATGGGACGTCGCCTCCATTACGATCCCGGAGCAATTTGTCAAGATTGATTGGTACTGGTCGAGTACTCAGAAATCGCCGACGGTGGCGTGGGGCCGCAATTTCAACGGCTTCGATCTCGAGCATAACTTCAAGGCCTTTCCCGGCCGCGCACGCGCGGTGAGAACCGTACCGGCCTGAGTGTCCGGAAGCGGTTGGAAGCGGTTGGAAGCGGTTGAAAGCGGTTGAAAGCGGTTTGAACCGGCACTTCATCTTATTTCGTCCGCTTCCGTACCGGGAGCGGCCCGGCACGCAGTTTAATGGCACGGCTGAAAAGCCGGCTTGGGCGGACGATCGTGGCCCACCGCTAGCGAACCGCGCAAGGCATCGGGCCGTCCCGCCCGCGCTGCCGGACAACCGATAAGGAGAACTGCATGACTGCACCGACGCAACGAATCGCGCCCGCCGATGCGCCACCCATCGGCCAATACTGGGAAGGCCAAGGCGGCATCTATGCCGGCATCATGCCGGACTATCTCGGGCGGGAACCTCGGCACCTGATCTTTTCTGCAGGCGAAGTGGTCGGGGTGAAGTGGGCCGAATATCTCGCGCATGACACGGGGGCGACGAGTTCATTCGAGGGCAAGGCCAACACCCGCGCGCTCGTCGCATCCGAGTACTGGCATGCGGCGGCCGCATGGGCGGATGACCTCGTAATTGACGGTCATGCCGACTTTCATTTGCCGTCCCGACAGGAATGGGACGTCGCCTCCGTCACGATCGGCCAGCAATTCGCCCAGGGCGAGTGGTACTGGTCCAGTACCGAGCACTCGCCGACAACGGCATGGGGCCTCGACTTCACCGCAGACGATCTCCAATATCGCCAGAAAACGTCCCCCGGCCGGGTTCGCGCGGTGAGAACCGTACCGGCCTGAGTGCAGTGAAATCGACTAAACCGGCGTTTTGTCCTACTTCTTGCGCTTGCGCATCGCGGCTCGGCGCCACGCAGTTTAATGGCACGGCTGGAGTTGCCAGCTCGGCCGGCTCAGCCAAGCCACCGCCCGCGAACCGGGCGAGTTGCCAGGCCATGGCGCCCGTGCCGCCGAAAAACCCGAAATGGAGAATCGCATGACTGCACCGATACAGCCCGTTGCGCTCGCCGATGCACCGCCCATCGGTCAATACTGGGAAGGCCAAGGCGGCATCTATGCCGGCATCATGCCGGACTACGTCGGACATCAGCCAAAGCATTTGATTATTTCCGCCGACGAAGGGGTCGATATGAAATGGGGCGGCACCGGGCACGTAGAGCCGGGCGCGACTAGCGGCTATGACGGTGCGGCCAACACCCGGGCGCTCGTTGCGTCGGAGTTTTCCTATCCGGCGGCAAAATGGGCCGACAACTATGAAAAGGACGGCCATACCGACTTCCATCTGCCATCGCACTTGGAGCTACAAGTCGCAGCCACAACGATTCCCGATCAATTCAGCTCGGACGGCTGGTATTGGACAAGCACGGATGATTCGAAATACATGGTGCCCGTCGAAGGCTTCGGAACCAACGATCTTGACCGCTACTTCAAACATATGAGCGCCAACACACGCGCGGTGCGCACGATTCCAGTGGCGCCGTGAGTGCACGGTGCAGTCGCCGCGCTTGCGCGAGCGAGCGCGGCTTAAAACTGCCTTAGACCGATCGTTTCAATCCGCTCGCGAGCGCCATCCAAGCCCCAGGCTCTTTTGGATCAATACAAAATCCTTGAGCAGTTCAGCTTGGCCGGCAACGACGTCCTGTTGCGCCGAAAACTGCGTTCGCTGCGTGTCGAGCAGATCGATGAGCGTCGACACGCCTGCCGTGTAACGCTGCTGCATGAGAACGCTGGCGCGGTCGGCCGAGCGCTGCACCTCTTCCAGCCGCACCAGATGCTCGCGCTGATGGCCGTAACGCGACAGCGCGGCATTGGCATCTTGCAGCGCGTTAAGTACCGCGTGCTCGTAGTTTGCACGCGCCTCGTCGCGCGACGCCTGGGCGCTTCGCACGTTGGCCGCCGTCCGCCCGAAATCGAGCACGTTCCACTGCAAATATGGAACGCCCAGCCACGAGAAATTGGACTTCCGAAACAGGTGTCCCGGATCGGCAGCGGTAAAGCCGAGATCGCCGAACAACGTCAGCTTCGGGAAATAATCGGCGATGTTTTCGCCGATCTGCGCGTTGCTGGAGGCGAGTCGCCGCTCGGCTGACCGGATGTCGGGGCGCTGGCGC
>JAXDQB010000461.1:0-5145 GCA_034668065.1 Paraburkholderia sp. | reverse complement strand
GATCGATTTCCGATATCTGCTTTCGCTGGGGATTCAACGATCCCGCGCACTTCAGCCGCGCCTTTCGCGAGCAATACCAAACTTCGCCGCGTGCCTTTCGTCATGAAGCAAGCCTCGAGCTCGCACGCCATTTGGTGCGCCGCATTTCACGCGGGCTGCCGTCCAACGCGGATGCGCTGCCCGTCAACGGCAACGAGCGAGCGCAAGCGATGGGCCGCCAATCGGCGAACTTCGACGAGGCCAACACAGTCGTCGCACGACCGGCACTCGAGACACGTGCGGGCGTACGCGCGAGTGCGGCTCGGCGCTCGAACAGGCCGCGCCATCATTTGCTGCGCGCAACGGCGAACACGGTGCACTGGGGCTATTTCTCGCATGATCTAAAGCCCGTGCTCGAAATCGACAGCGGCGACACTGTCACGATCGAAACGCTGACGCAGCATGCGTCGGACGACTGGTCGCGGATGGTGGCCGATGATCCCGGCGCGGAAAGCGTCTTTCACTGGACGCCTGAGCGCAAGAATGTGAACCGGCGCGGCGCCGGGCCGATCGATGCATCGATCTACGGACGCGGCGCGGGCGAAGGCTTCGGCGTACATATCTGCACGGGGCCGATCGCAATACGCGGCGCCGAGCCTGGCGATGTGCTCGAAGTAAAGATTCTCGATGTACGCCCACGGCCCTGCGCGAATCCGCTCTTTGCCGGGCGAGCTTTCGGCAGCAACGCCGCGGCGTGGTGGGGCCTTCATTACCGCGACCTTTTGACGGAGCCCAAACCGCGCGAGGTCGTGACGATCTACGAGCTCGACGCCCAATTGCCCGACTGCGACACCTCCTATGCAAGGGCCGTCTACAACTACCGCTGGACGCCCCAGCGCGACCCATTCGGCGTCATGCACCCGACGATCGACTACCCGGGCGTGCCCGTCGATCACTCGACGATCGAAAAAAAATACGGAGTCCTGAAGAACGTCAAGATTCCCGTGCGTCCGCACTTCGGTCTCATCGCGGTCGCGCCGCAGCACAACGGGCTCATCGATTCGATCCCGCCGTCGGCATTCGGCGGCAACCTCGACAATTGGCGCATCGCGCAGGGGGCGAGCGTCTTTCTGCCGGTGGGCGTGGCCGGTGCGCTGCTCTCCGTGGGCGATCCGCACGCATCGCAGGGCGATTCCGAGCTATGCGGCACCGCAATCGAGTGCTCGCTGACGGGCGACTTTCAGTTGGTGCTGCACAAGAAGGCGGACCTCGCGGGCCGGCCCTATCACGACCTGACTTATCCGCTCGTCGAAACAGCCGAAGAGTGGGTGCTCCATGGCTTCAGCCATGCCAACTATCTCGCAGAATTCGGCTCGAACGCGCAAAGCAAGGTCTATGAGAAATCGACACTCGACCTCGCAATGCGCGACGCGTTCATCAAAACGCGTCGCTTCCTGATGACGACGAAGGGGCTGACTGAAGACGAAGCGATTTCGCTGATATCCGTGGCCGTCGATTTCGGCGTGACGCAGGTCGTCGACGGCAACCGGGGTGTGCACGCGATAATCCGCAAGGCCCTGTTCGAAGCATAATTTTTCCCGCTCTTTTACAGTATGCCGAAATCGAGTTGGAATCCTCGATATCGGGACTGTCGACCGACAACTTTTCCAATGAGGAATCACGGCATGAGTTCACAGACAAAATTCTGGATGGTCGAGGACGCACCCACCCCCGTCGCACCGTTTTCACATGCGACCGAGCGGGATGGCTGGGTATTCCTCACAGGGCAGATGCCGACAACGCCCGGCGACGACAACGCCGCGCTACCCGAGGGCATCGCCGCGCAGACGACGCGCGTCATGGACAACCTGATCCTGGTGCTGGAGGGAATGGGTCTCGGTCTTTCGGATGTGGTCTGCGCACGCGTGTTCCTCACCGATTTCAAGCGCGATTATCAGACGATGAACACCACCTATATGAGCTACTTCGAACCCGGCAAACTGCCGGCGCGGACTTGCATCGGCGTGACCGGATTGGCATGCGACGCGCTCGTCGAAATCGACTTCATCGCACGCAGGGGCGCCTGACTGAACGCTCGGGCGTACGAAATTATCGGCTCCGGAAATCGACTGGCGCCCCCTGACACCAAGTTTTCCGGCTGGCTTGCGCCGTGTCGAGCGCGACTGCTGCACGACTCAAAGCATGCCGTGCGATTTCGCATAGTCACGCAATGCGTCGTTAATACGGGTTTGCCAGCCGTCACCCTGAGCTTTATAGGCCTCCACCACGTCCGGATCAATCCGCAATTTCAACGGGACTTTTCGACTTGGGGATTTCGGCCGCCCGCGAGGTTTCACCATCTTTGCGGCCACAGTATCGCCAAACAACTCAGGCAGCACATCCTCGGCAGGCCGAGCGCGAGCGAACTCGGCCTCGGTCCATTCCGGGTTGTCGTTCAGTTGGCTACTTGTTTTTCGCTTGCTCATATCGCTTCACCTCGCGGAAGTTCGCTTTCCGCAGACTAATCACATGTACCTTGCCAACTCGTGGTGTGAACACCAGCATGTGCAATCGGCCCTCGATGAGCCCGAGCGCCTGGTACCTGCGCTCCGGATAGACCTTGCGAACATCCTCAACGATGAGTGCCCCCGCCATTTCAAACTCGCTTGCTCTATCGAAGGATAGTCCGCGCTCGGAGACGTTCTTTTCGCTTTTCTTCGAATCGTACGTAATGTCCAAATAATTGTACCCCCAATAAATCACCGTAGGCAACAGCTATCTGTACCCCCAACATTTAGGACGTAGATCGAGCGACAAGCGATCCAGGACGAATTGACGTAGGCAGAGCGTGGAAAAGCCACGTGCCTAAGCTCAGCGATGTCCGGCAACGCCATATCGGGCGAGCATGTGGCGATCGTTTCGGCGGGGTATAGACCCCGAAAAACGTCCATGAAATATTTCGTAAGGACCTCCAAGCCCACCGTCTCTTTTCCCGGACATGGATGACACCCGCCGGGACTATTCTGCCCGCAAGCGAATTGCATGCGTCCGTGGGGATTGCCTGCGGCGACTACGCATACGCCTTCGCCATGGCTGCTTCCTTGAAACAGGGTTTTACTATGTCCTCTTTGAAAACTGTCGCTTCACTCGTTGGCCAGCTCTTTGCGAAGCCGTCCACTGCGTTGTCGATTTGCATTCTGGCAGCAAGCGCGACGCTTGCCGGCAATGCGTCTGCCGCCAGCTTCAAGTGCACGAGCCACTCTTCGGCATCCGAGAAAATTGTCTGTAACGATCCGCAGTTGTCCAAGCTCGACGATCGCCTCGCGGCTGCATATCAACGTGCCAAGGACGCCAGTCCCGATACGACATCGATTGAAGCCGCACGCACCGAGCAATGGCTCTGGCGTCAGCACAACTGCACCGACAAGGCCTGCGTGATGAACTGGTACGAGCGTCGGATCGCCGAACTCGATGCCGACTACAAGCAGGGACAGCAGGCTGAGAAGACTGCTTTCGAAGCCTCGCTTGTCGATCAGAAATTGGACCCTGCCGCAGCGAACGCTGTAAGGGAGATTAAAGAATCGTCGAGCACGCCGAGCCCGATGGCGGCCCAGGCAGCGCAATAAGCGCCATCACGGGAAAACGTATTGGCACAGCGGCTCGAGCGGAACCTTCGATAAATTTGCGGTTGCCGGATCGAGCCGGACAAGCGGCCCAACGCCGAACCAAAAAACTCGCAGCCCCGCGCGGCGAGTTTTTTCAGCGGCCCTTCCGGATCGGTATCGACGCCAACGTCGGCGAGAAGTTTTGCGGCCGCGGCGCGAAGGGTTGTTCAAATAATACGAGCCAATTTCCATCTCATTCCTCATGTGCGTGAGAGCGGTAAATGGCTTTGTTCTCTAGAATGGCGCCTCCGTTCCGAAGCTCAACTCGAATTCGCGGGATCCATTCATGAATTCTTCGACCGTCTTACGCAGCGCCTGTTTTTCCGCGCTCGCTGCATTGCTCCCCTCGCTCGCTTCGGCACAAAATTATCCCGCACCGCGTAAAGGTGACTGGATAGCGCCAAGCTTCACATTCCATACGGGCGAAACGCTGAAAGATGTTCGCCTTCACTACGTGACCATCGGCGACCGAACGAAGCCGGCGATTCTCGTGCTGCACGGCACGAACGAACCCGCGGCAAAAATGTTGACGCCGCAATTTGCGGGCAACCTGTTCGGACCGGGTCAACCGCTCGACGCGACGAAGTATTTCATCATCCTGCCGGAGGGAATCGGCCTCGGAAAGTCCACCAAGCCCTCCGATGGACTGCGCGCGCGCTTTCCTCAGTACGACTACAACGATATGGTTTCCGCGCAATATCGCATGGTGACTGAAGGACTCGGCATTCATCATCTGCGCCTCGTCCTCGGCTACTCCATGGGGGGGATGCAGACCTGGCTTTGGGGCGAACAGTATCCGAACATGATGGATGCGCTTGTGCCGATGGCGGCCCAGCCTACTGAGATGTCTGGACGTAACTGGATGATGCGCCAGATGCTAGTCGAGTCGATCAAGCAGGATCCGGCCTGGGACCATGGCAACTACTCGGTGCAGCCTCCGTCATTGCGCCTTGCCGGCACGATGTTCGCGATTGCGACCAGCGGCGGCACGCTCGCTTATCAAGCGCTTGCTCCGACACATGCGAAAGCGGACAAGATGGTTGATGCCATGCTGGCGGCGCCGAAGGGCGATGCCAACGATGTCATCTATCAATGGGCTTCGGCGGCCGACTACAACGCCGAGCCGGGGCTGAATCGCATTCGCGCACCGTTGCTCGCCATCAGCTCCGCGGATGACGAGCGCAACCCGCCGGAGCTGGGCACGATGCAGGCGTCGATCAAACAACTGAGGCGCGCCCGCTTGCTGTTGATTCCTGCCAGCGCCCAAACCCGCGGACACGGAACGGACCTCAATGCGGCGTTCTACGCTCAGGAACTTGGCACCTTCATGCAGGAAACAGCGCAGCACTGAGATGGCCGTTCAGACTTGTTCTTGAGCATGTCATGGGCATTCGGAATGGGGTGATTTGGCGATCGTCAATTCATACGGCGTCGCCGACGAGATGTGCTTGAAGCAGCTTGGCATAGGCGCTTAGCGATTCTTGGTTTTTCGCTGCGCGCG
>JAXDQB010000460.1:0-4016 GCA_034668065.1 Paraburkholderia sp. | reverse complement strand
GGGGGGGGGGGGGGGGGGGAGGTTGTCGAGACTGGCACGAAAGTTTCGTCGCGGTTGAAAGTGAGCGGAGTATACCGGTCCGGGCTTGCAATTCGCGATGTGAACCCAGGCCCGCGAGCCGCGCTAGCCGAAGCGGCGGCTATAATGCACCGACTTTTACGGGGCCGAGCTCCGATATTCGCGATACATCGAGCGCGGCCGCAGCAAGCCGGTCGACGAAGGGCGGCAAGCGCAGCCAAGCGCCCGGCCGGTCTGCCTCTGACATCGCAAAGGGAATCCGTTGGACACCAGAAACACCTTGAGCAAGCCGATGGGCGCAAGCGGCACGTCGGCTTCATCGGTCATGAAGCGGCTTTGGCCCTACGTCAAGCCTAATTTGTGGGTCATCGTGGTTGCCGTCATCTCGATGGGCATCAGCTCTGCCACCGACGCCGGCATTCCCGCGCTATTGAAGCCGCTGCTAGACCGCGGGTTCGGCGCGAAGGCTAGCGCGAGCGCGAAGTGGCTCGTGCCGGCCGCGATCATCGGCCTCGCACTGGTGCGCGGCGTGTCGCAATACGCGTCGGGATATCTGCTCTCCTATGTCTCGAATCGGATTTTGCTGCGGCTGCGGCTCACGATGTTCGAACGGATGATCCACACGAGTGCCTCGTTCTTTCAGCGCGAGACAGCGAGCACCGTCATCAATGCGATCGTCTTCGAAGTCAATCAGATCTTAAGCGTGCTGACGAGTGTGATGATCACGCTTGTACGCGACACGCTTACCGTCGTGTTCCTGCTCGGCTATCTGTTTTATCTGAACTGGCGGCTGACACTCGTCGTGGCCGTGATCCTGCCCGGTATCGGTTGGGTCGTCAGCAAGATCAGCCGGCGCCTGCGCCGCCTCGGCCGCGAGCAACAAACGCTCACGAATGAGCTGTCTTACATTGTCGAAGAGACGGTTGGCGGCTACAAAGTCGTGAAGGTGCATAACGGCGAGCCCTATGAAGTGGAGCGCTTCACCGCCATGAGCAAGCGGTTAAGAGGCTACGCGATGCGCATGACCGTCTCCGGCGGTTTGGCTCAGCCGCTCACGCAGGTCCTCGCCTCGATCGCGCTTGCGATTGTGATCACGATAGCGGTCGTGCAATCGGCGAGCGATCAGACGACGGTCGGCGGTTTCGTCTCATTCATCACGTCGATGTTGCTCGTCGTCTCTCCGCTCAAGCATCTCATCGACGTCAATCAGCCTTTGCAGCGCGGGATGACGGCGGCCGAACTGATCTTCGGGCTCATCGACGAGCCTGTCGAGCCCACCGGTGGCACACGCAAGCTGCCGAGGGCGCGCGGCGAAATCGAATTTCGCGACGTCTCGTTCGCCTACGCGGCAAGCGAGCGCCCGATACTTGAGAAAGTGTCGTTCAAGGTGGCGCCCGGCGAAATGATTGCCCTCGCCGGACCTTCAGGCAGCGGCAAGTCGACGCTCGTCAATCTGCTGCCGCGCTTTTTCGACCCGAAAAGCGGCACGATTCTCGTGGACGGCGTTGCCATTAACGACTATGACGTGCATGAGCTTCGTGGCCAGATGGCGATGGTGAGCCAGGACGTCGTTCTCTTCAACGACACCGTTGCCGCGAACGTTGCATACGGCAACACCCCGGATCGCGAGCGCGTTGAAGCCGCGTTGCGCGCGGCCAATCTTGCCGACGCGGTCGCGGCGATGCCTCAGGGAATCGATACGCCGATTGGCGGCAACGGCATGCGCTTGTCGGGCGGGCAGCGCCAGCGTCTCGCGATTGCGCGCGCGATCTATAAGAACGCGCCGATTCTGATTCTCGACGAAGCCACCTCCGCGCTCGATTCCGAATCCGAGCGCCACGTGCAGGCGGCACTCGAAACGCTGATGCAGGGGCGCACGACGCTCGTCATTGCTCACCGCCTGTCTACGATCGAGCGGGCCGACCGTATTCTGGTCATGGAAAACGGGCACATCGTCGAGCACGGCAGCCACGACCAGCTGCTGAAACAGGGCGGACTCTATGCCCATTTGCACCGAATCCAGTACCAGCAGCAGACAGCCTGAAATTGCCGTAGTTCAGCGATTCATGCAGTTATCGCTTGAACGGCGGCCGTGCATTTCGAATTCGTCACACTAGGCCACGGAGTTTTCTTGAGACGCGCGTCGTCTCAAGGCCGGTGCCGCAGCCTGTCCCAAAGGCGGTGGCCGTCGAGCCGGGTCAGCCATCGTTCGCGGCGGCGCTCACGGCGGTAATGCGCGGCCACGAGGATTGCGGCGACGGCAAGCAAAATCACGCCCGTTACGATGCTCTCCATCGATTCGGCCATGACGATCTCCTTGCGAAACAACTCCATGACGAAATTCTAGGAGATTTGCGGGCCAATGCCGCGCCGGGCCGCAAGCTCCGGGGATCTGCCGTCATCATTCGTAATACGCAGACACAACTCCGTTCGAACGCAGGCGGGGGCTTGCTTATCTAAGCGGAATCGAGGGAGTTCATATTCATGCTCAAATTCAGACTGAAGTCTTTAATGGCCATTGCCGCTGCCGGCATGCTCGCGGGTTGTGTTATCGATCCCGCCGCTTCCCCTTATTACGGTTACGGATATGACCCAGGCTACGGATACGATTCAGGCTACGGATATCCGCAAGGATACGATGGCGGCTACGCCTACAACTACGGTTATTGGCCCGGTTACTACGGCGGACCGGTGGTCGGTCTCGGGTTCGGCGGGTTTTGGGGAGGCGGCTGGGGGCATGGGCATGGCCGGGGTGGCACCCACTGGCGTGGCGGTCCCCGTGGGGGCGGCGGACACGGCGGGGGATTCGGCGGCGGAGGCCATGGCGGTGGCGGTCGGTAGCGGCAGCAGGCGGTAGCGGCGGCAGGCTTGGATCAAATCGGTCGAAACGACAAACGCAACGGGCTTATGTGGAGTGTGAGAGGCGGGCATTCGATTTGGCACTTCCTGCCGAAGACGCAGGCGGGCCGAAGTGAAGGCCCATTGTGGCTATGACATGATTTGTGTCGAGGATCGCTTTCGCGCCAGGGTCCGCCAGCGCCCCAACCCGTAGCAGGCCGCCCCAAGCACGCCAACGAAGAATCCGACCGGCCAGTTCGACAGATAGGAGAAGGCAACCGCGGTCCATACGGTGACGATGGAAATGCCGACCGACACGCAGATCGCAAGTAGCGGCTGGCTGGTCAGCGAGCGCGCTGCTGTCGCCGGCCCGACCATCAGGCTGAATACCAGCAATGCACCCACTACCGGCAGCGCCATTGCCGTGGCAAGCGCCAGGATGGTCAGAAACGCGAGTTCCATTGTACGGCTTGATACGCCTCTCGCCTTCGCCAGGTCGGGCGACACCGAACTGAGGAGGAGCGGCCGGCATAGTGCAGAGGTAGCCGCAATCGAAAAGGCGCTGATTGCTGCGACCGGCACGAGATCGCTGTTGCTGACGCCGAGCACCTGACCAAAGAGTAGCGCGTACACCTCTTGTGAGTACTCGCTCGTCATGCTTAGGAACAGGGCTCCCAGTCCTAGCAGCGTGACGAGACACAGTGCCGTTGCAACCTCAGGACGCCCGCGCCGGCTAAGCCAACTGATCCCGATGACGGCGAGGCCAGCGAAGCCGACGAGGCCAAAGAGCGGGTTGACGCCCGCGAAGCTCGCCGCCGCCGCACCCGGAAACGTGCCGAGCGGCAATGCGTGCGCGGCGAACGAGGCGCCTCGAATTACTACGAAAAATCCGACGAAGCCCGCGACTGCTGCCACGATGCTCGCGACGATCCAGGTGTTGGTCATGAAACTGGAGAACATGGTCAAGCCTCGCCGGAATAACCGGTTTCCGGTGAGGTTCGGGCGCTCGCTGTCCGTCCCGCGCGCCCCGTAATGACGTAAAACAAGAAGATAAGGGTCACCACGAAGAAGCTCACGGGCCAGCCGTGCCCAGGTGTCCAGTAGTAGCTGTCGTACGCAAGAAGAATGCCGCTCCACGTCGCGCCTATGCCGATCAAAGC
>JAXDQB010000459.1:0-9161 GCA_034668065.1 Paraburkholderia sp. | reverse complement strand
GTTTTGGCGGAATTCGTAGACATGAGGGGGAGTCCGGGCTTCAGTGCCGATTAGAATAAGAAGTCAGCGCATTGTAGCGCCAATCCCCGGCCGGTCGCGCCCGCCCAGTGCATCGTTCGCCTTCCGGCCAAGCACTCCCGCGACACCGCCGCGAATCCGCAATCATCAACGTTGCTTTTGCGCCTATCTGCCTGAAACATGCCACTCTCAGAGTTTTCCCTTATCGAACGATTTTTTGCGAGCCGCGCGCGCGCGTCGTCCTGCACACCGTCGGGCGCAATTCTCGGCATCGGCGACGATTGCGCGCTGATTGCGCCGCAGCGGAACGAGCTGACGGCCGTGTCGACGGATATGCTGGTCGAGGGTCGGCATTTCCTGCCCGACGTCGATCCACGGGCGCTTGGCCATAAGGCGCTCGCGGTCAACCTGTCCGACCTTGCGGCGATGGGTGCGAAGCCTCGAGCGTTTACGCTCGCACTTGCGATTGAGACGCCGCGGGAGGCATGGCTCGCGGCCTTCGCCGACGGCATGTTCACGCTGGCCGAGCGTTTCGGGTGCGAACTCATAGGCGGCGACACGACACGCGGGCCGCTCAATCTCTGCCTGACCGTCCTTGGCGACGTGCCGCGCGACGCCGCATTGCGCCGCGACGGCGCGCGCCCCGGCGACGACATCTGGGTGTCGGGCACGCTTGGCGACGCGCGTGCCGGCCTCGGCCTTTTGCGTGGCGAATGGACTTCCGCTTTGCATGACGACGAGGACGCCGCGTTCCTGCGCCGCGCGCTCGAGCGCCCTGAACCGCGCGTGGCGCTTGGGCTTGCACTGCGAGGTCTCGCGCACGCGGCGCTCGACGTCTCCGACGGCCTCGCCGGCG
Source organism: Paraburkholderia sp. (assembly GCA_034668065.1). GTDB lineage: Bacteria > Pseudomonadota > Gammaproteobacteria > Burkholderiales > Burkholderiaceae > Trinickia. The sequence continues at coordinate 8,287 of JAXDQB010000459.1, read as the reverse complement.
ACCTCATGCATATCCTCGAGCGCTCGTGCGTGAACGCGGAAGTCAATGTCGATGCCGTGCCGCGCTCGCCCGCGCTCGAAAAGCTCCCGCGCGATGCGCAGCTACGCTGCGCACTCGCCGGCGGCGACGACTACGAGCTCTGCTTCACGGCTGCGCCCGACGCCCGTGACGCTATTGCCGCAGCCGGCGAGCGCGCCGGGGTGGCCGTGACGCGCATCGGTACAATAAGCGCTTTGCGCCATCCGGCGGACAATCCGGCGATTGCGTGGCAAGACGCGTCCCGCACGCCGTTATCTCTGACGTTGCACGGTTTCGATCATTTCCATGCAGACTGACCCAACGCTTCGCGACGGCGCCGAAGAGCGGCCGTCGATACAAACAACGCGGCGCGCGAGCGCTCGCTTCATGCTGTCGCATCCCCTCCATCTGATTTCGCTCGGATTCGGCAGCGGCCTCTCGCCCCTCATGCCGGGCACGGCCGGTACGCTCTTCGCCTGGGCCTCGTACGCGGCGCTCGCCGGACACTTAACTGTCCTGCAATGGGGCGCGCTTATCGTCGTCGGCTTTTTCGCCGGCATCGGCATCAGCGGCTTCACGGCGAAAAGGCTCGGCATTGATGACCCGTCACCTGTCGTCTGGGACGAAATTGTCGCCTTCTGGCTCGTCCTGCTCTTTGTCTCGCCCACAAGCTTCCTCGGTCAGGCCTGGGCGTTCATCATTTTTCGCTTCTTCGATATGGTCAAGCCGCCGCCGATCCGCTACTTCGACACGCACTTCTCGGGCGGCTTCGGCATCATGATCGATGATCTCGTTGCGGCGTTTCTGACGCTCTTCGTCATCGCTCTTTGGCGCATGATGGTCTGAACCCTTTTAACGCCTTGCCCAACATAGCGATGCCAACCGATTCCGTCGTCCAACAACTCGCCGTGCGCGCAGGCAATAAGCTGCGCGAGACGCACCTCATGCTCACTACCGCCGAATCGTGCACGGGCGGCATGGTCGCCGCGGCGATCACCGACATCTCCGGCAGCAGCGGCTGGTTTGAGCGCGGCTTCGTCACCTACTCGAATCAGGCTAAGACGGAAATGATCGGTGTGCCGGCCGAGCTCATCGACAAGCACGGCGCCGTCAGCGAACCCGTCGCGCGCGCGATGGCCGAAGGCGCGTTGCGAAACAGCCGCGCGCAGGTGTCGCTGGCGATCACGGGCGTGGCAGGCCCAGGCGGCGGCACGGAGGCCAAACCCGTCGGTATGGTCTGCTTCGCCTGGAGCAACCGGCTTCACACGTCGCTGGAAACGCGCATCTTCAAAGGCGATCGCGAGCAGATCCGCGTGCAGGCCGCCGCGCACGCCCTGCGTGGCCTGATTTCGCTCATCGACGAAAACGAGCGCTGAGGACAGAACGGGTAACTGCCTCGAAGCTCATGCACGTCAATAGCGGTAGAGGTTGATTTTGTCGCGCGTTTCCTGCGCGGCGCGCGCTGCCGCCTGCGCAAAGTCCTCGCCCTTGCCGGCATAGAGAATCGCGCGCGAAGAGTTGATCATCATCCCCGTCCCGGCCGCGGTTCGACCCGCGCGCACAGTTGCTTCGACATCCCCGCCTTGGGCGCCGATACCCGGAATCAGAAGCGGCATCTCGCCGACGATATCGCGCACCGCCTCGATTTCCTTCGGGAATGTCGCGCCGACCACGAGCGACAACTCGCCGCTCGAATTCCATTTCTCGGCGGCGAGCCGCGCCACGACTTGATAGAGCGGGCGAGCACCGACGTCGAGAAACTGCAGATCGGAGCCGCCGGCGTTCGACGTGCGGCACAGTACGATTACGCCCTTGCCCGCATGCGCGAGGTACGGCTCGATCGAATCGAAGCCCATGTAGGGATTAACCGTCACCGCATCGGCCCGGTAGCGCTCGAACGCTTCGCGTGCGTACTGCTCTGCCGTGCTGCCGATATCGCCGCGTTTCGCGTCGAGAATCACGGGCAGGCCTGGGTGGTTTTCATGGATGTGGGAGATCAGTGCCTCAAGTTGGTCCTCGGCACGATGTGCCGCGAAGTACGCGATCTGCGGCTTGAAGGCGCTCACGTACGGCGCCGTCGCATCGACGATCGCGCGGCAGAAGTCGAAGATGGCATCGCTGCGGTTCGCATGCGCGCCCGGAAAACGTGAGGGCTCAGGATCAAGGCCGACGCAGAGCAGCGAGCCTGTACGACGCCACGCCTCGTTGAGCGTGCGAATGAAGGACGGAGTGGAAGACATTGAAAGCGCCCGGAAGGCCGATGGTCATCGAAGAGCGGTATTTTAAACCCGTCCCGGCGGGCGATTGAGCGGCGCCTCGATTGACCGCCTCGCTGCAAGCTCTCTGCAACCTCGATTAGCTGCCTCGTCGAGCGAAGCGCGCGCGGCCCCAGACGCCGCAACGGGCAGCAGCGGGCCGCGCCGGCTGCATCCGGCCGCATCCGGCCGCATCCGGCTAAAGGGCTGCCCGCGCCACCGTGAAGCGAAACTCGTGCGCAAGGCGCTCGCCCGGCGCGAGTACTGTCATGCCGTGCGCGTCGGCCCCACCGGGCAGATTCACGGCGTTGATCGGATGATCGACGGGCTCGAAGCAGAAGAAGTCCTCGCCCTGCGGCGCGTAGAGGACGTAGTAGTCGGTGGTCGCGGAGATCGTCAGCGAAAGGCTGCGCGCCGGCCATACGACGGCCGCGTGGCCGCTCCATCCGGTGAACGCATGATTGACGAGAACCTTAGGCAGCGGATAAGCGACTCCGAGCTGCCAGGCCGGCGACACCGGGACGTGCCGTACGGGCAGCCAGTCGGGACCCGAGAGCCAAACGCCGCTTGCCGCTGCGCACAGATGGGTTTCCGGCTCGCGCGGCAAGAAGGGATGCAAACCAAGACCGAACGGCATCCGATCGGATCCCGCGTTCTCGACGGCAAGTGAAACCGTCAGCGTGGCTTCTTCGAGTTCGTAGACAAGCGTCGCCCGATACGCGAAGGGCCGGCAGCCGCGGCGATCGAGGGCGAGCGTCGCGCGCGTGGGACCGCTTTCGACTAGCGTCCATGGCTGGAGCCAGCCGTCGCCGTGAATCGGCAGGTCTTCGGCCGGGCGATTGCGCGGTACCTCAATGCAGCGGCCCCCAAATGTGAACCGCGCGCCGCCAATACGGTTTGAGTACGGAACGAGTGGATAGCACGCGAGCGCGTTCGGATCCGTACCGGCATCGGCCGACGCCGCGCGCCGGAAAATCGGCGTCGGCGCTTCGCCGTTTCCGCGCCAGTCGAAAGAGGTGATCGCCCCGCCGAGCGAGGGCGCGATGTCCAGCCGCAGTTGCGGGGTTCCGAGCGTGACCGTCGCGCTTTCACTGCTCTCGTCGAGGCCGCGCGCCATCGCCGATGTGCTGGGCCCAGGCCGCACCGGCTGGGCGAGCGCGGCCAGTCTCGCGCGGCGCGCGGCTGACGGCGTCGCGCCCCTCGCCGAAGTTGTTGCCGTGGCGCTCGTGCCGTCAGGATTCGCTGCGGTCATCTTCTGCTCCTCGGGAGGCGACGAAGTCACCGCACGCGGGCAACTTCCGGTCGTTCATGCGAAAGACGGCACTGCTTCCTCCTTTGTCTCATTATTTAGCTATCAGTTTCAAGAACTGTTTTTGGAATGACTGTTCTAGGTACGCGACCCAACGAACACCGGTTCCGGCAGCCCACGACGCGTGACCGTCGCAGCGAACACACCGCCCGAGCTTTGCTCGCCGGACAGGGTTTGCGCATCGAGCCCATATCGCGCCGTCGTTACAAAAAGCGTGCCGAGCCGCGCGCCGCCCAACGCGACGCAGCTCGGCTGCCGCGCCGGCACCAGCACGCACTCCGTCTCCTTGCCGCTGGCGTCGTAACGCACCACTCGCCCCGCCCCCCAATGCGCGTTCCACAGACCGCCTTCGGCGTCGACCGTCGAGCCGTCAGGCACCCCGTCGGCGTCCTCGATCCGCGCAAAGAGGCGCGCCGGACCGACTTGTCCGTGCGCATCGTAGTCGCAAGCGAGGATCCTGCGCGTTGGGGAATCGCAGAAATACATCGTCGCGCCGTCGGGACTGAACGCGATACTGTTGGAAATCGCAGGCGCAGGCAAGCTCAGCCTTTCGAGCGACAAATCGCCATTTAGGCGATAAAAGCCCCCAATGGGTTGAGGATCGTCGGCCTCGTCCTTGGTGCCGAACACGAAGCGCCCCTGGCGGTCGCAGCGGCCGTCATTCACGCGCGTGTTGAGACCCGGCTCGATCATGGCGACCGGCTGGATCGAGCCCGTCAACAGATCGAAAAATGCGAGCCGCGTCGCGAGGCCCAGCAGCAGCACGTGCGGATCGGCGGTCAGCGCGAACGTGGCGAGCCGCTCTGGCATGGGCCATGAAAGACGCTCGCCCGTCGCCGGGTCAAAGCGCAAGAGGCAAGCGCCTTCGATATCGACCCAGTAAAACTGCCCGCTTTTGTTGCACCAGAGCGCGCACTCACCGAGCGCGCATTTCGCATCGACGACGAGCGTCGCGCGCAGCGTGCGGCCGCTATCGCGGTGCTCGATGCCGTGATTCTTCATGCCCATCCTCCATCGACAATGAAATCCTGTGCCGTGACCATGCGGCTGTCGTCGGCGGCGAGAAAGAGCGCCATGCGCGCAAGGTCCTCGGGCAGCAACTCCCCATCGAGGCACTGCCCCTCCTTCAACGCGCGCTGCCCCGCTTCGTCGAGCCACAGACGCCGCTGCTTTTCCGTCATCACCCAGCCGGGCACGAGCGTGTTCACGCGAATGCCGAATGGGCCGAGGTCACGCGCAAGGCCTCGCGTGAGTCCGGCGATCGCTGCCTTGGCCGTCACATAAACGGGCATGCCGCCATTCTTCAGCATCCAGCTGATCGAGCCGAGATTGATGATCGAGCCGCCGCCGCGCACCTTCATGTCGTCGGCGACGGCCTGCGCCGCGAAGAACTGATGGCGCAGATTCACGGCGATGCCAACGTCGAACGATTCGGGGGTGACTTCTGCGATCGAATGCCGCTGGTCGTTCGCCGCATTGTTGACGAGTACGGCAATCGGCCCGAATGCGCCTTTTGCATCGGCCAAGGCGTCTCTCAGCGCCTCGATGTCCGTGATGTCGCAGGCGAGAAAAAGCGGCTTCGTGCGCGCGTCGCCAAGCGCATCGGCGAGCGCAACGCCTGAGGAAGCGTCGATGTCGCAAAACGCGACGCGTGCACCCTGCTGCGCGAAATGCTCGACAAACGAGGCACCGATGCCGGTCGCCCCGCCAGTGATGAACACCGTTCGGTCGATAAGGCTTGGGTATCTCGCGTAGGGGCCGGGTTCAGGGTGATCGGGCAGCGCCATCGTCAGGACTCCTTCGAATCGATGCCGCAACGTCGCGTCGCTAGTCGCGCGAGCCGCGGTTCTTCAACTGGTCGAGCAGCACCGCGGCCAAGAGAATTGCGCCGCGCACGAGGTATTGATAAAACGCGTCGATGTTGAGCAGGTTCATCACGTTCTCGACGGTGCCCATGATGAGCACGCCGATCACGACCCCCGAAATCGTCGCCCGCCCGCCGAGCAGCGACACGCCACCGAGCACGCAAGCCGAGATCACGTTGAGTTCGAAGCCTTGGGCCGCGTTGGGCTGGCCCGAGGTAATGCGCGACGCGAGGATCACGCCCGCAAGCGCGGTGACAGCGCCCTGTATCAGGAAAATGACGACGCGCGTGCGCTCGACGTTGATGCCGGCGAGGCGCGACGCTTCCGGATTGCCGCCGATCGCGAGCGTATTGCGGCCGTAGACGGTCTGATTCAGCAGCACGCCAAACACGACGAAGCACGCGAGCGTGACCCAGATCGGCAGCGAAACGCCGGCGAGCGTCAGCCCACCAAGCGCAATGAACGTATCGGACGACACGCCTACGGCCTGCCCATGCGAGACGATGAAGCCGAGCCCGCGCACGATTTCCATCGTCGCGAGCGTCGTGATGAGCGCGTTGATGCGCAAGTACGCAATGACGGCTCCATTGACGAAGCCGATGGCGGCGCCGGCGGCGACCGCCGCAACGATTGCGAAAAATGTGTTGTCCGTCGCGTTGAGCACCATCGCGCAAAGCACGCCCGCAAAAGCGACAGTCGAGCCGACCGAGAGATCGAAGTCACGCGACGCGAGACAGAACATCATCGTGCAGGCCACCATGCCGATCTGCGAAATCGACAGCGCAAGGCCAAGCATGTTTTCGATCGAGAAGAAATGATCGACTGTCAGCGACGTCGTGATGAACATCGCGGCGAAGATGACAATGAGGCTGTATTCGGTGATCCGCTCCCACCATTTCTGCCGATCGCCCGGCTGCGGAATCAGCACGTCGGCGGCATGTTTCGCAACCGAGCTCACAAGGTTTTCTCTTGCTTGCATTTCGTCACTCCCTCTGGCCTTGCTTCACGGGTTCCTGTTGCAGCCTCACGCCGCCTTGGGCGCCGCCTCGTGTGCCGCGTGCGCTCCTTGCGGCAGCGCCAGGCTCAAAAGCGCGGGCTCGCTCGCGTCGCCTCGCTCGAGCTCGCCCGATATCCGGCCTTCGCGCATGACGACGATGCGATCGGATACGCCGAGCACCTCGGGCAGCTCAGACGAAATCATCACGACCGCGCAGCCGCGCTCGGCCAACTCATAGATGACGTTATAGATCTCATGCTTGGCGCCCACGTCGATGCCGCGCGTGGGTTCGTCGAGAATCACGACCTTCAGGGCCGGCTCCGCGAGCCAGCGCGAAAGAATGGCCTTCTGCTGATTGCCGCCCGAGAGGAGCCGGATTCTCTGCCGGCGGTGCGGCGTTTTGATCTTCAGCAACTGGATAAAGCGGTCGGCCGTGCGCGCTTCCTTCGCACTATCGAGGAAAAGTCCGGCGCGCAGATCGTGGCGGCGGCAGCTGATGTTGATGTTCTCGGCCACCGACGCGATCGCGACGATGCCCTCCTCCTTGCGATCCTCAGGACACAGCACGATGCCATGACGAATCGCATGTGCGGGGCGCTTCACGTCGATCGGGCGGCCGTCGAGCACAAGGCCCCCGCTGCGTCTTTTTTCGGCGCCGTAGACGAGACGCATAAGCTCGCTGCGCCCGGCGCCGACGAGCCCGAAAAACCCGACGATTTCGCCCGCGCGCACCTCGAAGCTCGCCGGCGCGCGCAACCCGCGACCTTCGACGCCAATGACTGCGAGGCGCACCTCGCCGCGCTCGCGCGGCCGATAGTTATAGATGTCCTTGATCTCGCGGCCGACCATCTCGGCGACGAGCGTCTCGCGCTTAACCTCGTGCAGCGCCCCGTGCGAAGCGACTTTTCGGCCGTCGCGGAAGATCGTGCACGAATCGCACAGCGCGTAGATCTCGTCCAGCCGGTGCGAGATGTAGATCAGCGCGCGGCCGTCGGCCTTCAGGTCCCGCACGAGCTTGAAGAGCACCTCGGTCTCGCGGTGCGAGAGTGAACTCGTCGGCTCGTCGAGCGCGATCACGCGCGCTTGGCGCAAGAGCGCCTTGCAAATCTCCACCATTTGCCGCTGCGCGATCGACAGCCTGCCAAGCTTCGCGTTCGCATCGAGATCCACCCCCATGGCGGCGAGCCGCTCGCGCACGAAGCGGTGCGCCGCGCGCTTGTCCACCCAGCCGAGCGTGTTCGGCAAGCGGCCAAGCAGCAGGTTCTCCGCCACCGTGAGATCGGGCACGTACTGCAGTTCCTGATGAATCACGGCGATGCCGGCCGCAATCGAGGCGGCTGCGTTCGGAAACCGCACTTCCTGCCCGTCGATCATGATGTGGCCCGCGTCGGGCTGATACTCTCCGCCAAGCACCTTGAGCAGCGTCGATTTGCCGGCGCCGTTCTCGCCCATGAGGCCATGCACTTCCCCGGCGCTCACCTCGAACGAAACACCGTCGAGCGCGCGTACGCCGGGGAAGGTCTTGCCGATGTCGTCAAAACGCAGGGTTGCTGACATGTCGCTTCACCTCGCACTGGATGAACGTCCGCAACGGTCATGTGGGTGCCGGCCACGCGCCCGCTCCAATGAAACGCGCAATAGCCGGCCCGGTGCGTTACATCGATTACTTCGAAGCAAGGCCCATCTTTTCGCGTACGTCCGCGTAGTTGTCGCGCGTGGCCAGCATGCCCGTCGTCAGCGTCAGATTCGGCGGCGCCTTGCCCTCGGTGATCCACGCATACATCAGCTCGGAGGTTTCCTCGCCGTGGCGCTTCGGGCTGATGATGACGGTGCCGAAGAAACC
>JAXDQB010000458.1:0-2786 GCA_034668065.1 Paraburkholderia sp. | reverse complement strand
CATCGTTGCGGCCTCCTGATCCCTGTCACCTCGTTACTTCGAATCGATCGACGAGGCGCCGAAAAACGTGAAGCAGGCGCCCCGGCAACGGGCGATGCAATGCGTGTGAGGTTCGCACCGCCCGTCCACTTGTCTTACTTCTGGTGGCCAGCTTGCCGCACGGCACGATCGGCAGCGGCGTTGCCTGCCGCGAGCGCCTGATCGACGCTCATCTGCCCCGCAAGCGCGCCAGAAATGCTCTGTCCAACTACGGTCCCGAATGATTGAAATTCAGGAATGCCAACGAATTGCACCCCTGTGTACGGGACCGGCTTGGCCGTCGGGTGTGTCGGATCGGCGGTCTGGATCGCCTTCAGCACGAAGTCGGAGAACGGCGCGGCCTGCTTGTACTCGGAACGCCCATAGGTCGATTCGCGCGTGCCGGGGGGCACCGACGCCCAACCTTCGTCCTTGGCGGCAAGCTCGATATAGGACTTGCCCGTTGCCCAAGCGATGAACTTCTTCGCGGCATCCTGCTGCTTTGATGACTTTGGAATCCCGAGCGCCCAGGACCACAGCCAGTGCGAACCACGCGGTGTCACTTCGGTCGGCGCCGCTGCAAAGCCGATCTTGTCGGCCACCTGCGACTGACTCTTGTTATAGAGCATACCGGCCGCCACGGTGGCATCGATCCACATCGCGCACTTGCCCGAGGACATGAGCGTCAGATTCTCGTTGAAGCCGTTCGAACTCGCTCCGGGCGGGCCGTCCTTCTTCATCAGGTCGACATAGAAAGTGACGGCCTTTTTCCATTCTGGCGACGTGAGCTGCGCGTGCCACTTTTCGTCGAACCAGCGGCCGCCGTATGTATTGACGAGCGTGGTCACGAAAGCCATGTTCTCGCCCCAGCCTGCTTTGCCGCGCAGGCAGATGCCGTAGACGCCGGCGGACTGGTCGGTCAGCTTGTCGGCGAACTGGGCGATCTGAGCATAGGTGGGCTGGGCGGGCATCGTGAGGCCTTTCGCCGCGAAAAGATCTTTGCGGTAGAAGGTCATCGAGCTTTCCGCATAGAACGGCAACGCATAGAGCGTGCCCTTGTACGAGAGGCTGTCGCGCACGGTCTTGATGACGTCGCCCTCGTCGTAGCCGCTAGGCAAATTCGTCATCGGCGTGAGCCAGCCGCGCTCGCCCCACTGCGGCGCCTCGTACGCGCCGATCATCATCACGTCGAACTGGCCGCTTCCGGTCGTAATGTCGGTCGTCGCGCGCTGACGCAGCACGTTCTCCTCGAGAACGACCCAGTTCAGCTTGATGTCGGGATTCTTTTGCTCGAAATCCGGTGCGAGCTTCTTCATCTCGATCATGTCCGGATTGTTCACCACCGCGATCGTGACCGTCGCGGCCGACGCGCTCGCCGCGCCTCCCGCCGCGCAGGCCAGTGCGGCCGCAGCCAACGCGCGGCGCGCACGACGACGAGCGGAACTGAATTCGGTTTGCATCGTTTGTCTCCTTCTCTTATACGTTGTTGAGAACTGCGGGATTGGACGCTGCGCGTCTCACACCTCGACACACAGCGCTGACGAACGACTAGCTCATCCAGTTGCCGCCATCGACGTTTAGCGTCTGAGCCGTGATGTAGTCGGCGTCGGACGACGCGAGAAAGAGCGCAGCGCCGGTCAGATCGGCCGGCACGCCCATGCGCCCGAGCGGCACGGCAACGCCCACGAGGCGCTTCTTCTCGCCAAGCGGGCGGTTTTCATAACGTGCGAAGAGCGCATCGACCTCCTCCCACATCGGCGTGTCGATGACGCCCGGCGCGATTCCGTTGACGTTGATCTTGTGCTGCGCGAGCGCAAGCGCCGCTGATTGCGTATAGCTGAGGACGGCGGCCTTTGTCGCGCAGTAATGCGAAACGAGCGCCTCGCCGCGGCGGCCCGCCTGCGAGGACATATTGATGATCTTGCCGCCGCGGCCCTGCTCCACCATGCGGCGCGCCACGGCCTGCATCATGAAGAACATGCCCTTTACGTTGACGGCGAAAAGCGTGTCGAATACGTCCCACGATTCGTCAAGCAGTGGGCGCATGTCGAAGATGGCGGCATTATTGAAGAGGATGTCGATTTGCCCGAAGCGCTCGACGCTTGAGGCGACCACACGCTCGATGTCTTCACGGCGCGTGATGTCGGCGCAAATCGCATGGACGTGTTGGGGATAACGTTCGGTGAGCGTCTGCGCGAAAGCGTCCGCAGGCTTAACGTCGACGAGCACGCAGCGCGCGCCCTCCTCCAGGTAGCGATGGGCGACCGCCTCGCCGATGCCGCTGCCGGCGCCGGTCAGGATTGCCACCTTGTCGTGCAATTTCACGAACCGTCTCCGATGGGTAATGCTCCGTGGTGCTCGTGGTGCTTCGACCGCTTCTTATTCTGGAACCCACGCTCCGTCACAGAGCATTTGCTCGACTTGTGGTCGAATGATCGGATAGAGGTCCGGGCCTGTCAAGGCAGGGAAAACACTTTAAATGGCGCGATTGGAAAAGCGCGCTGACGGGTGTCGTCAATATCCGTCGTGCGATATTCCATCACTCAGTGGCTGGTGCGCGTCATTTCTCATCCGTGCTGCCCCAACACATCATCGATCAACGGCACAACAGCAAGCGCGACGAGCAGCGTCGCCAGCGGTATCGTCGAAATAAAACCGAGGTGCTTGAAACCGATGGCACCGGCCAAACCGCCGCCGAGGAAAGCCGCCAACAGCGAGGCCAATAAGGCGAGCCGCTGGCGGTCGCAGCGTACGAACACCGCATTGCG
>JAXDQB010000457.1:0-3570 GCA_034668065.1 Paraburkholderia sp. | reverse complement strand
CGCAATCAATCACCCACGATGCCAGAGGCGAGCGCGCTTGATCCTTTACGAGTATCCGTTCAACGAGCGAATTCGTACGCTGCTGCGTCTCGAAGACCTGTTCGAGCGCTTCACATTTTTCCTTAACCAAGACGACGCGAAAGAGCATCACGTCGCGCTCACCACGTTGTTCGAAATTGCCGAAGTGACTGGCCGGGCGGATCTGAAGTCGGATCTGATGAAGGAACTCGAGCGCCAGCGCCAAACGCTTGCGCCGTTTCGCGGCAATCCTGGCATCGAGCAGAACGCGCTCGAAGCGGTGCTTGGCGAGATCGAACAAACGTTGAACGGGCTTACGCAAATGCAGGGCAAGACGGGCCTGCATTTGACGGAAAACGAATGGCTCGCAAGCGTACGCAGCCGCGCGACTATTCCCGGCGGAACCTGCAAATTCGACCTGCCGTCATATTACGCATGGCAGCACATGCACGCCGACCAACGGCGGCAGGACATCGCCAAGTGGATCTTGCCGCTTTTACCGCTGCGCGACGCCACGACTATTGTCCTTCGCCTTGCCCGCGAGTCGGGACAGGCATCGAAGGTCATGGCGATGCAAGGCAGCTATCAGCAGATGCTGTCGGGTCGCACCTATCAGTTGATGCAGGTTCGGGTGGCACCGGAAATGCGCGTGATTCCCGAAGCGAGTGCGAATAAATATATGCTTTGGGTGCGATTCACGGTTCAGGACGGCGATATGCGTCCACGAGCTGTCGATGTCGACGTGCCGTTTCATCTGACGCTTTGCAGTCTTTGATGGCTATGGATCTTTGTTGATGGCCGTGCGCGTAGGCCATCGTCGAGGCAGTCGAGTGCCGCCATGTCCGCATTGCGCGAGCGACGACCGGAGCCTTCGTCGAAACCTCGTCCGCGCCGCAACCCCTTAACGACGATTGCTTGAAATTATCGTATGAACACCGTTGTCAAATGCCCGACATGCGGCAGGGAAGTCCGCTGGGTGCCCGAAAATCGCTTTCGCCCCTTCTGCTCGGAGCGGTGCAAGCAAATCGACCTCGGCGCATGGGCCGCCGAAAAGTACAGGATCGGCGGAGCGGACGAAGCGCCGTCTGCCGACGGTGCGCCCGGCGACGATCTGAAGAACTGAGCAATGCCGTATTAGTCGGCGACCAGGCGCTCCAGCACCGGAATCGCCGCCGGCAACAGCGGCGCCACAGCGACCGGCAAGTCCTGCCAGCTAAATGCCTGGCCTTCTCGCCCATGCGGCTCACCGCGCCAGCGCGTCACTTTGCAGAAGTAAAGCCGCACGTAAGCGTGCGGGTAGTCATGCTCGAGCGTATGCCAGCGGTGGCATTCCTCGACGTCAATTCCAAGCTCCTCGTAGAGCTCTCGCGCGAGAGCGGTTTCGACCGTCTCGCCAATCTCGATCTTGCCGCCCGGAAACTCCCAATATCCTTCGTAGGGCTTACCGGACGGACGTTGTGCAAGAAGGTAGCGGCCGTCCGGCTGAACCAGGATGCCGACCGCCACTTCGGTCACGGGCCGCGACGGCTTGGCGCCCTGGGAAGTGGAGATCGGCGCGTTTTCCCGGCTCATTGCCGCGCCTGCCTGCCCGACCAGTCACGTGCGAACTGCCAGGCGACTCGGCCCGAGCGAGAACCGCGCTCGAGCGCCCAAACGAGCGCGTCGCCGCGCGCCTCGTCGAGATGCGCGTCGTTGCAGCCGAAGTGGCGCAGCCAGTGGCCGACGATCGTCAGATAGTCGTCCTGCTTGAACGGATAGAAGCTGACCCAGAGGCCGAAGCGCTCGGACAACGAAATCTTCTCCTCGACCACTTCGCCGGGGTGGATTTCGCCATCGGCCGTATGCTTGTACGTTTCGTTGTCGCTCATGTACTCGGGCAGCAGATGCCGGCGATTCGACGTTGCATAGATGAGCACATTATCCGACTGGGCCGATACCGAGCCGTCGAGGGCGACCTTCAACGCCTTGTAGCCTGACTCTCCGTCCTCGAAGGAAAGGTCGTCGCAAAAGACGACGAAGCGCTCGGGGCGCGGCGCGATCAGATCCGTGATGTCGCCAAGGTCATGCAGATCGTCCTTGTCGACCTCAATAAGTCGCAGACCCTGCGCCGCATAGGCGTTCAAACAGGCCTTGATCAGCGACGACTTGCCCGTGCCGCGCGCGCCCGTCAGCAGCACGTTGTTCGCGGGCAGCTTGTTGACGAATTGGCGAGTGTTCTGCTCGATCAGCGATTTCTGACGGTCGATGTTCTGCAAGTCTTCGAGCGTGATCGACGAAATTGCCGGAACGGGCTGCAGGTAGCCCCGCCCTTGGCGCTTGCGCCAGCGAAATGCAACGGAGGCGGACCAGTCGATCTCGGGCGCAGCCGGCGGCAGCACCGCTTCGAGCCGGCCGAGCAGCGCTTCGGCGCGGGTCAAAAATTGTTCGAGTTTATCCATGGGAGAAAGAAAGAATCGGCGCCGCGCACTGCAGGCAAAAGCCGGCCGCGCGGCAGCACGTGTTACGAACGGTAGTCCGCGTTAATGCTCACGTATTCGTGCGACAAGTCGCAGGTCCAGACCGCCGCCTCGGCGCGGCCTCGTCCGAGCAGCACGCGGATGGTGATCTCGCTTTGTTTCATGACGCGCTGGCCGTCTTCTTCCCGGTAGTCGGGATTGCGGCCGCCGGCTTTCGCGACGTGCACGTCGTCGAGGTAGAGGTCGATCCTGGCGACATCGAGATCGGTCACGCCGGCATAGCCGATCGCAGCAAGAATTCGCCCCAGGTTTGGATCGCAAGCGTAGAAAGCGGTTTTAACCAGCGGCGAATGACCGATTGCGTAAGCGATCTGGCGGCATTCGGCCACACTCGATCCCCCCTCGACGCGCACCGTGATGAACTTGGTTGCGCCCTCGCCATCGCGCACAATCAGCTGCGCGAGGGTTTGCGCGACTTGCACCACCGCCTCGCGTAGCGCAGCGTACGCCGGCGTATCGGTGGACGTGACCGGCGGCAGGCTCGACTTGCCCGATGCGACGAGAATGAATGAGTCGTTTGTAGACGTGTCGCCGTCAATCGTGATGCAGTTGAACGAGCGATCGGCGACGTCCTTCACCAGCGTGTCGAGCACTGGCTGCGACACGGCCGCATCGAACGCGAGGAAGCCGAGCATCGTCGCCATGTTCGGCTTAATCATGCCCGCGCCTTTGCTGATGCCGGTCAGTGTGACGGTATGGCCATCGATGCTCACTTGGCGCGACGCAGCCTTCGGCAGCGTGTCTGTCGTCATGATTGCCTGAGCGGCCTCATACCAGTGCGCAGGACGCAGATGGGCGAGCGCCTCGGGCAGACCCGCTTTCAGGCGTTCGATCGGCAGCGGCTCGAGGATCACGCCGGTGGAAAACGGCAGCACCTGCTCGGGTGCGACGCCTGCGAGGCGTGCGAGCTCCGAGCAGGTCTCGCGCGCGTGTGCAAGACCCGGCTCGCCCGTGCCGGCATTCGCATTGCCGGTATTGACGACGAGGGCGCGAATACCCTTGCCAAGCGCCAGATGCTCGCGGCATACCGTCACCG
>JAXDQB010000456.1:0-12465 GCA_034668065.1 Paraburkholderia sp. | reverse complement strand
CAGCGCACCGGCCTCGCGCAATGCAGCCCGCACAACCTCGTGATAGCGCGTATCGAGCGGCGTCAACGGCAATCGGATGCCTCCCCGGATTCGCCCCATTTCGTTGAGCGCCCACTTGGTCGGGATCGGATTCGATTCGACAAAAAGCTTGTTGTGCAGCGACAGCAGACTGAAGTGGACGTCACGCGCCGTCTTGGCATCACCGGCGAGAGCGGCCTTGCAAAGCTCGCTCATCGCGCGCGGCGCGACGTTCGCCGTTACAGAGATGTTCCCGTGCCCCCCGAGGAGCATCAGCGCGATCGCCGTCGGATCGTCACCGCTGTAGATCGCGAAGCCGGCCGGCGCTGCCTTGATCAGATTCGCTGCGCGGTCGATATTGCCCGTCGCGTCCTTCACTCCGATGATGCCAGGCACCTGCGCAAGCCGCAGGATCGTCTCGTTCGACATGTCCGCCACCGTGCGGCCCGGCACGTTGTAGAGAATGACCGGAAGATCGACCGTCTCGGCAATCTTGCTGAAGTGGCGGTACATGCCTTCCTGCGTCGGCGTGTTGTAGTACGGCACCACCTGCAGCGTGGCGTCGGCGCCGACCGCTTTCGCGCGTTCGGTCAGCTCGACCGCCTCGGCCGTGGAGTTTCCGCCGGAGCCGGCGATCACGGGAATGCGTCCCGCCACCTGATCGACGGCCGTCTTGATCATGAGAACGTGCTCTTCGACAGACAACGTCGCCGATTCGCCGCTCGTGCCCACAACGACGACAGCATTCGTGCCCTCTTCGATGTGCCAGTCGAGCAGCCTGCGAAACGCCGGCAGGTCGAGCCCGCCGTCTTCCAACATCGGCGTCACGATCGCGGGAATGCTGCCGCGAATCCGCGTGCTGTCGTGGGTGCTGCCTGATATGCCGTTAGCCATGAAGCGCAATGAATTCGGTCGTGAAAGCGCGATTGTAGCGGATTAGCCGGCCAAATCGTAACGCATCGGCGCCGGAGATTCAGCCGCTTCGTTCGCCGCGACCGGCGCGGCCTCGCGCACCGCACAGATGCGCTGAACGAACGCCTGCCGGGGGCCTGGCATGAATCCGTCTTCAAAGGCGATGACGCGCAACGTGCCGCGCACCGCTTCGAGCAACTCTCCAGGCACGAGCAGGAATGCCGGGTTGGACGGCTTACCAACCCTTTCGTTGCCGCGCGCGAACGTTTCGTACAACAAAATGCCGCCCGGCCCAAGCGCGGCGAGAAGACGTGGCAAAAGCGGCCGATGGAGATAGTTCGTCACCACGACGGCCGAAAAGCGTCGATCGTCCGGCAGCGGCCACGGGCTGCCGTCTTCGAGATCGGCGGCGAGCGCGTCGACGCCGGGCATCCGGCCGAGCGCGGCGATCGCCGCCGGGTCACGCTCGAGCGCAACCACACGGTGCCCGCGCGCCGCCAGCCAGCGGGCATTGCGCCCGCCCCCGGCCGCCACATCGAGTACCGCGCCGCCTGGCGGGATCAGGTGTGACCAACGCACGATCCAGCTCGACGGATCGCCCGCGACCTGGGCGCCCGCGGGCATCCGTTGGGCCGCATCCATTGCGGCATCGCCGCCGGCCCGCCCTGCGCTCGAACTCATGGCCGCCAACGTCAGGAGTAGGCGAGGCCCATTGCCTCGCGAACGTCGCGCATCGTCTCGGTGGCGAACTTGCGCGCCTTGTCGCAGCCGTCGGCGACGATCGCACGCAGCAGCGACGGATCGTCCATGTACTTTTGCGCGCGCTCGAGCATCGGCTGTTGTTCACGCAAAATACCCTCGATCACGGGTTGTTTGCATTCGAGACAGCCGATGCCGGCGGAACGGCACCCACTCTGGACCCATTGATGCGTCGGCTCATCGGTATAAACCTGGTGCAGCTGCCAGACGGGACACTTGTCGGGATCGCCCGGATCGGTGCGCCGCACGCGCGCCGGGTCGGTCGGCATGGTGCGGACCTTCTTCGTAATCGACTCCGCATCCTCACGCAGGCCGATCGTGTTGCCGTACGATTTCGACATCTTCTGGCCATCGAGGCCCGGCATGCGCGAAGCCTCGGTGAGCAGCACCTGCGGCTCGACGAGAATGATCTTGCGCGCGCCTTCGAGGTAGCCAAAGAGCCGCTCTCGATCGTTCATCGACAGGCTTTGCGACTCCTGCAGCATCGCACGCGCTTGCTCCAGTGCCTCGTCGTCGCCTTCCTGCTGATAGGCGTTGCGCAACTCGTGGTAAAGCTTCGAGCGCTTCCCACCGAGTTTTTTCGCGGCTTCCAGCGCCTTCTCTTCGAAACTCGGCTCGCGGCCATAGAGATAATTGAAGCGCCGGGCGATCTCGCGCGTCATCTCGACATGCGGCACCTGATCCTCGCCAACCGGCACGAGCGAGCCGCGATAAAGCAGGATGTCGGCGGCCATCAGCACCGGATAGCCGAGAAAGCCGTAGGTCGACAAATCCTTGTCCTTCAACTTCTCCATCTGTTCTTTGTAGGTCGGCACGCGCTCGAGCCAGCCAAGCGGCGTGCTCATGCCGAGCAGGAGCGCGAGTTCGGCATGCTCAGGCACGCGGCTCTGAATGAAAAGCGTCGCCTGCGCCGGATCGATGCCCGAAGCCAGCCAGTCGATCAGCACCTCCCACACGTTCGTCTCGATCACCTCAGGCGTTTCATAGTGCGTCGTCAGCGCATGCCAGTCGACCACGCAGAAGAAGCACGGGTATTCGGACTGAAGGCGCACCCAATTCTTCAGCACGCCATGAAAGTGGCCGAGATGCAGCGAACCCGTCGGTCGCATGCCGGAGAAAATACGGTCTGGAAACATGGTGTCAGTGAAGGAGCGAGACGAAGGGAGTCAGGATGGCCGTCAAGGCGTCGTAGCCGAGTGCGACAAGGGGCCTCAGCCAGATTTTTGTCAAAACGCCCGTCATGACAAGCGCCATCACGATGAAGAAGCCATACGGCTCGAGCCGCGCGAAACCGATCGCCTGGCGCGGCGGCAACAGCGCGGTCAGAATGCGGCCGCCGTCGAGCGGCGGAAGCGGAAAAAGATTGATCACGCCGAGCACGAGATTCACGCCGACACCCGCGGCTGCCATGCGCGAAAAGAACGGCTCCTCGACCGACGCGAGCGCGAGCGCCACGCCGATAAGCGCCCACACCAACGCTTGCGCAAAGTTGCAGGCCGGCCCCGCCAGCGACACCCAGAGGCTGCCCCAGCGCGGATTGCGCAAATTGCCGAACGCAACGGGCACCGGCTTCGCATAGCCGAACATGAACGCGCCGCCTGTCACGAAATAAAGCACCAACGGAATCGCGATCGTGCCAAGCGGATCGATATGGCGGGCCGGATTGAACGACACGCGTCCCATCATGTAAGCGGTGTTGTCGCCAAGCAGCCGGGCTGCGTAGCCGTGCGCCGCCTCGTGCAGCGTAATCGCGAAGATCACCGGCAACGCGTAGACGGTGATTGTTTGTATCAGGGAAGCATCCATAGCGGGTTATTGTAACAAGGGGGGCTGCCGCCGACGCCCATCGGCCGGAGAATTCCGTTTTCCTAGATTCCCGTTTTCCAGCGCCGGCATTGGCACGCCCCCTTTTTGGGCGTTTCGGGGCCTACGATTGCCGCTCATACCGCCGTCAGCCCAAATGGTTCGAGCGAACCGCGCCCCGCACGCACCAGCACGGGTGCGTCGCCGGTCAGGTCGATCACCGTCGACGGCTCGCGCGCGCATGCGCCACTATCGATGACGAGATCGATCTGCCTCTCGAGCCGCACCCGAATGTCCTCGGGATCGTTCATTGGTTCGCTGTCGGGCGGCAAGATGAGCGTCGTCGCAATCAACGGTTCGCCGAGCGCCTCGAGCAACGCAAGCGTGATCCCGTGATCGGGCACGCGCAGACCGATTGTCTTGCGCGACGGGTGCGACAGGCGCCGAGGCACCTCTTTCGTCGCCTCCAGGATGAACACGTACGGACCAGGCGTTACCGACTTGATCAATCGGAACTGGTGGTTGTCCACCATTGCGAACGTCGCGAGTTCCGATAAGTCCCGCACGAGCAGCGACAGATGCTGCCGCTCGTCGAGGCTGCGAACCCGGCGCAAGCGGGTTACCGCTTCCTTGTCGTCGAGCCGGCATGCCAGCGCATAGCTCGAATCGGTGGGCAACGCGATCACGCCCCCTTCGCTGACAATCTGGACAGCCTGCTCGATGAGCCGAGGCTGCGGGTTGTCGGGGTGAATCCGGAAGAATTGGGACATGGGAGAAGTAGTGGTTAAGCCAGGACATCGGCACGATACCGCGCGAGATGCCGGCGTCAGGCCGAACCAGCCGCATGCATGCGGCACAGGCGGCTGACGCACTCGCTTTTTGCCTGCAAAGGCGACCTACAACCAGCGCTCCCAAACGGGCGTTAAGTCAGACGGCAGCGGCGGCAAAGCGCCGAGCTCGACCCGTCCCTCGCCCGGCGCGTGAAAGTCCGATCCCCGCGATGCCTCGAAACCGAAGCGGCGTGCCACGTCGGCATATTCGCGGTATTGATCCGGAGTATGGCTGCCCGTCACAACTTCGATAGCCGAGCCGCCCAGATCGATAAACGCCCCGAAGAGTGCGTCGAATTCGAGCGCCGTGTAAGGGTAACGCCCCGGATGGGCGATTACTGCGATCCCCCCTGCGCTCCTGATCCAGGCGACGGTGTCTTCGAGCCTCGCCCAGCGATGCGGCACGTAGCCCGGCTTGCCGTCACCGAGAAAACGGTTGAAGACATCGGCCGTCGATTCCGCGAAACCTTTCTCGACGAGAAAACGTGCGAAATGCGTGCGCGAGACGAGATCTGGATTCGTTACGTAGCGCAAGGCGCCTTCATACGCGCCCGGAATACCGATTGCTTCGAGCGCTGCACCGATCGCCTCGGCGCGTGCGGTGCGCCCGTGGCGCGTCGCGTGCAAGCCTTCGACGAGCGTCCGGCATTCAGGATCGACGCCGAGCCCGACCACGTGCACCGTTCTGCCCGCCCATGTCACCGAGATCTCGACGCCAGACACGTAATGCATGCCAAGCGCCTCGGCCGTCCGGCGCGCATCGGCCTGACCGCTGAGCTCGTCGTGATCGGTCAGCGACCACATGGTCACGCCACCCGCGTGCGCGCGCTGCGCTACCTCGGCAGGCGCGAAAAATCCGTCGGACACGTTGGAATGGCAATGCAGGTCGGCGTTCATGCGATGAAGGGAAGGTACCGTATGCTCATTCTACTGCAATGCGGTGTACCGCTTCGAACACCCGCTGCGAACACCCGCTTCGAACACCATTCCCGCGAGTCGAGCCGTGCGGCGCGCGTTATTGTTGTTTCGATCGGCACGATCAGGCGCAAAAATTTTCAATGAGTGCCGCGACCTGCTCGGGCTGGTCGTGATGGACCATATGGCCGGCATCCTCAATCAGCGTCTCGCGCCAATCGCTGAAGGCGCGAAACCGCGCCTTGAATTCGACGAGCGGAATCGCCCCTGCCAGCATGGCGAGCGTCGGAGACGCAACTGCCTCGACGTGCAGCACCTTCGCGCTCACGTTGCTCCAGACGGCCATCACTTCATCGAGCCGGTAAAGCAGCGGGCCGCGCAGCTTGTGCGCCGGGTCCGCGAGCAGCACGTAGCGGCCGTCCTCGCCGCATCGTGACCAATTCTGCGCGAGATAACGCGCGCGCTCGGGCGCAAGACGCGAATTCGTCTTGATGAGGCGCGCCGCGACGTCTTCGAGCGTGGCATAAGTCCTGAGCGACGGCGGTGCGCGCAAATCGTCGAGCCATGAAGCGAGCCGGCGCGGCGCCTGACCGGCATGCGCCGGCGCGAGGCCGAACCCTTCGAGATCGACCACTCGGCGCACACGCTCGGGCCGCGTCCCCGCGTAGAGGCAGACGGCGTTCGCCCCCATGCTGTGGCCGATCAGGTTGACTTGGCCCGTCGGCGCATAGTGATCGAGCAGCGCATCGAGATCGGCGAGATATTCGTGAAACCAGTAATGGCCCCCGCCGCACGCCGCCACGGGCCAATCCGAGAGTCCGAAGCCGCGCGCGTCGGGCGCGAGAACCTGCCATTCACCGCGCAGGGCATCGACGACGAACTGAAACGAGGCCGAGACATCCATCCAGCCATGCAACATGAAAAGCGTCGGCGCATCGGGTCTGCCCCAGCGGCGCACGTGCAGTCTGACACCACGAACGGTGACGAAATCGGATTGCGGTTTGTTCATCGATAGGCGCCCTAAAACGAATGATCGCTCGCTCTTATCGTAGCGCTTTAGTGCCTACTCAGGGCCGGGCAAAGCCCCTTTCCAATTCGACGCTAAGGCGCCAAGGCCCAGCGCCGACCGCGCAGGATGCAACTCGAACCCGCTAGGGAGCGTTCTGTCCTGGTTCCGCCTGTGCGGCAAGCGCGGCCAGCTCTGCCTCATCGAAGCCGGCGTCGCGGCGGGCCTCGAAATTGAAGGGGCCACGCAAACGAGGGGCGCGGTACTGGTCGGCGAGATCGACATACGTCGAGTGCGGATCGAGCGAGCGTACTTCGCACAGAAAGCGAAACCAGTGATTGCCGATGCGCACATGGCCCACCTCGTCTCGCAGAATCACGTCGAGGATCGCGGCAGACTCGTGGTCTCCCGCCTGGACGAGCCGCGCGCGAATCGGCGGCGACGCGTCGAGGCCACGCGCTTCAAGCGTGCGAGGCACCAGCGCCATGCGGGCAAGCACATCGCCGCGCGTGCGCTCGCACATCTCCCAGAGCCCATCGTGCGCCGGAAAATCGCCATAAGCATGGTTGAAATCGGCGAGCCGCGTTGCGAGCAGCGTGAAGTGATGCGCCTCTTCGGCCGCAACCCGCAGCCAGTCGCCGTAAAAGGCCTCGGGCATATCGGGAAAGCGCCAGACGGCGTCGAGCGCCAGGTTGATTGCATTGAATTCGATATGGGCCAGCGCATGCAAGAGCGTGGCACGCCCCTCCTGCGACTGCATGCCACGATGCCGCAACAGGCGCGGCGCAACGAGCACCGGCCGCTCGGGGCGGCCCGGCAGACCGGACGGCTCCGCGATGGGCTCCTGGGGCAGGCAAACAACTTCGCCCGCAAGCCAGCCCGCATGCAACGCCCGCACCGCAGCGGCCTTCGCGGCGGGATCGCGCTCAAGCAGCGCGCAAAGCGATGCACGGCGCAAGCAATGGAGGCGATCAACGGCCGCGATGCCAGTGGCGGAAGCGGCGGAAATGACCGAAGTCGAGAACAAATTGTTGGACACGAACGAAAAATAATGGCGGGCAAGCCCAATTCACGGCAACGGCCCATGGCTGCAGCCGAGCATGAACGGACCGTTTACAATAGATGGTTCGACACCTGCGTCGCCGCGCGACGCGCACTACCGGTGCGGCCATTTTACCCGCCCCCGACAGGAGACATTGTGGCGATGTACAAGCTGGGCGAGCACGCCCCGAGCATTCATGAAAGTGTTTTCGTCGCCGACACGGCGACCATCATCGGTCAGGTCACGCTCGAGGAAAATGCGAGCGTCTGGTTCGGCACGGCGATCCGCGGCGACAACGAGCCGATCACGATCGGCGCGGGCAGCAACATTCAGGAGGGCTCGGTGCTGCATACAGACCCGGGCTATCCGCTCGCGATCGGGGCCAACGTCACCGTCGGCCATCAGGCCATGTTGCACGGCTGCACCATTCACGAAGGCGCGTTGATCGGAATTCAAGCCGTCGTCATGAACGGGGCGGTGATCGGCCGCCACTGTCTGGTCGGCGCCGGTGCTGTCGTCACGGAAGGCAAGGTGTTTCCCGAGCGCTCGCTCATTCTCGGCGCGCCCGCGAAGGTCGTGCGCGAACTGAACGACGAAGAGGTTGCCCGCCTCGAGGAGAACGCCGCCCGCTACGTAACGCGCCGCGGGCTCTTCAAGGCACAGCTCGTGCGGATCGGCTGAAGGCGTGCCCAGCTCGCCCCTGTCCGGCTTGCGAGCCGGGAACAGAGGACCGATCAACGTTTCAAGGAATAGGTTGTGGACGATCATTTGCAAAAATTCATGTTCAACGCAGCACCCGTGCGGGGCGAAATCGTGTCGCTGCGCAACACCTGGCGGGAAGTGCTGACGCGCCGCCGGTACCCCGCACCGGTACGCGACATCCTCGGCGAAATGATGGCGGCCTGCGCGCTGTTGTCGGCGAACCTGAAGTTCGACGGCACGCTGATCATGCAAATCTTCGGTGACGGTCCCGTGAAAATGCTCGTTGTGCAATGCAGCTCGACGCTCGAAATGCGTGGGACGGCCAAATTTTCCAGCGATCTCGACGCCGAGGCGCCCGCGGCGGAGTACCCCGGATTCGCCGAGTTGCTGAACGCAAGCGGTCATGGCCGTTGCGTCATTACGCTCGATCCGCGCGAGAAGCGCCCCGGACAACAGGCTTATCAGGGCATCGTCCCGCTCAATGGCGAAAACGGTCCGCTGCAATCGGTCGCCGAAGTGCTCGAGCACTACATGCGTCATTCAGAGCAGCTCGATACGCGTCTTTGGCTCGCAGCCAATACCGAGCGGGCAGTCGGCATGTTGTTGCAAAAGCTGCCCGGCGACGGCGGGATCGTGCCGCATGCTGGCGAGCACGACGCCGATACATGGGAACGCGTCTGCGTGCTGGGCGCCACGCTCACGCAGGAAGAATTGCTCAAAGAAGAATCGCAGACGCTTTTCAAACGCCTTTTCTGGCAGGAGAACGTCCAGCATTTCACGCCGGTCATCGCAAGCTTCGAATGCAGCTGCTCGCGCGAGAAAGTCGGCTCGATGCTGAAGATGCTCGGGCGTGCGGAGGCCGACAGCGTGCTCGACGAACAAGGGCGGATCGAGATTCACTGCGAATACTGCAATCAGCGCTACGAATTCGATCCCGTCGACGTGGCACAGCTGTTTGCGGCAAACGGTCTTGCTACCAATGTGACCCCCGCAGCGACGCAACGTCATTGAACCTGTAAGCCGCACGCTCGGTGGCTAGCTGATATGAATTGCCGACTCGGAGACAGAAATGAACCCGTTGAAGCCCCGGTTTAACCCGCAAGCCCGTCGTTGGATGGCGGCAGCCCTTGGTGCACTGCCTGCTGCCGCGATCTTGTCAGGCTGTGTCGTTGGGCCACCTTCTGGCGTGGTCTTGAGCCGGCTCACGCCCGATCAGCCTGGCGCGGCGTCGCCAGCCCGGGCGCTCACCGAGGCCGAAAAGAAGCGCTACGACGAAATTGACAAACAGGTGCTCAGCGAACAGAACGCGGCGATGGCCGCTGACGTCTGGGCGCGGTATTACACACCCTCCTACGTCCGGCCCGTCGGCTACGGTGGATATGGCGGCTACTACAGCGGATGGGGAGTAGGTTACTACAGCCCCGGCTACTATTCGCAAAGATGGTGGTGGTAAGCCGCCGGTGATCGTACTGTCTGGCTCTGATGAGCGCGTAAGCGTCGCGCAATGCACGAATTTCTCTGGTTTTCGCTAGTGCTTGGCTTGATCGCCCGCGTGTTTCTTGCTTCCCTTTGCCACTTTATTGTGCGTTTTCACGCGTGAGACCGGCTCAGGAACCACGGCGACGGGCTTGGCCGACACCTCGCCGCGCGTCGACGTTTCACTTGTCGCCACGGCAGTCACCGGGTTCGCCGTGGCGTTCGGCGGGACGAACTGCACGAATACTTCGCCGTCCTTCACCATGCCCATTTCGTAGCGGGCTCGCTCCTCGACGGCCGAAGTGCCGCCTTGCAGGTCCTGAACTTCTCCTTCAATCCGCTCGTTGCGCAACTTTTCGTTGGCGTTTTTTTGCGCTTGCGCACCGAGCGCCTGACGCAACTCGTGCACGCGCAGCCAGCCGCCATGTCCCCACCAGAGCGGATACTGAATCAGCACGAGCAGTGCGACGAGAACGACAGTGACGAGCCGCATGCGAAAAACGCCGTATGTTCACCACCGCCGCGCGTACGGCGCAGGGCGGCGAATGAAACGATCGATAAGGAAAAGGGACTCGTCAACGCAGGTTGTAGAACGTCGACTTGCCCGGATAGCTCGCGATATCGCCGAGGTCTTCCTCGATGCGCAGCAATTGGTTGTACTTCGAAATGCGATCGCTGCGCGAGAGCGAGCCCGTCTTGATCTGGCCGGCGTTGAGACCGACCGCGATATCGGCGATCGTCGAGTCTTCCGTTTCACCTGAGCGGTGCGATATCACTGCCGTATAGCCGGCCCGCTTGGCCATCTCGATCGCGGCGAAAGTCTCGGTGAGCGTACCGATCTGGTTGATCTTGATGAGGATCGAGTTGGCGATACCCTTTTCGATGCCCTCCTTCAAAATGCGCGTGTTCGTCACGAAAAGATCATCGCCGACAAGCTGGATCTTCTTGCCAAGCTTATCGGTAAGGAGCTTCCAGCCGGCCCAGTCGCTCTCGTGCATGCCGTCTTCGATCGAGACGATCGGGAATTTATCGACGAGCGTCGCGAGGTAGTCGGTGAATTCGGCCGATGACAGCTGCAACCCCTCCCCGGCCAACTGGTATTTGCCGTCGTGGTAGAACTCACTCGCTGCGCAGTCAAGCGCGAGCAGCACGTCTTCACCGGCCCGATACCCGGCCTTTTCGATCGCCTGGAGGATCGTCGACAGACATTCGTCGTTGCTGCCGAAATTCGGCGCAAAACCGCCTTCGTCGCCTACCGCCGTGCTCATGCCGCGATCGCTGAGAATCTTCTTGAGCGCATGGAACACTTCCGCACCGCAGCGCAGCGCTTCGCGGAACGTCGGCTGGCTCACGGGAACGATCATGAACTCCTGGATGTCGAGGCTGTTGTTCGCGTGTGCGCCGCCGTTGACGATGTTCATCATCGGCACAGGCAGCTGCATCGCGCCGGAGCCGCCGAAGTAGCGGTACAGCGGCAAACCGGCCTCTTCCGCAGCCGCCTTCGCGACCGCCATCGACACGGCCAGCATCGCGTTCGCGCCAAGACGCGATTTGTTGTCCGTGCCGTCGAGCTCGAGCAGCGTCTTGTCTAGAAACGCCTGTTCGGAAGCGTCGAGGCCCATGATCGCCTCGGAAATCTCGGTGTTGATATGTTCCACGGCCTTGAGGACACCCTTGCCACCGTAACGGCCGGCTTCGCCGTCACGAAGCTCGATGGCCTCGCGCGAGCCGGTCGATGCGCCCGACGGCACCGCCGCACGCCCCATCGTGCCCGATTCGAGCAGCACGTCGCATTCGACGGTTGGGTTGCCTCGCGAATCCAGAATCTCACGGCCAATGATGTCTACGATTGCACTCATGATTTCCTCTAGAAAAGACGTTGAATTTCGTTTGTTCTGCTCGTCGTTCTTACTTTATCTGCCAAGCTCATGCCGGTTCAGCGGACGACCGTCGCGGCGCGCGTCGACGCGCTCACCCTCGCCGGTTCGGCGCATCGTCTCGGCATCAGGCGAAATCGTGCTCGAGAAAAGGCGCGCGCTTCACCACGGCGTCAAGCGCGACGAGCGTTTCGAGCAATTCGGCCATGCGCCTGAGCGGCACCGCGTTCGGGCCATCCGACAGCGCGCAGGCCGGATCGGGATGCGTCTCCATGAACAGCCCTCCCACGCCGACGGCAACCGCCGCACGCGAAAGCACCGGCACGAACTCGCGCTGCCCGCCAGAGCTCGTACCCTGGCCGCCCGGCAACTGCACCGAATGCGTCGCGTCGAATACGACGGGCGCGCCGGTCTCGCGCATGATGGCCAACGAACGCATGTCCGACACGAGGTTGTTGTAGCCGAACGAAACGCCGCGCTCGCAGGCGAGGAAGCGATCCTCCGAAAGCCCCGCCTCGCGTGCCGCGTCACGCGCCTTGTCGATGACGTTTTTCATGTCGTGCGGCGCGAGAAACTGGCCTTTTTTGATATTGACCGGCTTGCCCGAGCGGGCGCAGGCATGGATGAAGTCGGTTTGCCGGCACAGGAACGCGGGCGTTTGCAACACGTCCACCACGTCAGCCACTGGCGCAATCTCATCGACCTCATGAACGTCGGTCAGCACGGGCACCCCGACCTGCCGCCTTACCTCCGCTAGAATTCGCAAGCCTTCGTCCATGCCGAGCCCGCGAAACGACTTGCCCGAACTCCGATTTGCCTTGTCATACGAGGACTTGTAGATGAACGGAATGCCGAGCTTCGCGCAAATTTCCTTCAGCGTGCCGGCAGTGTCGATCGCCATCTGCTCCGATTCGACGACACAGGTGCCTGCAATCAGAAAGAAAGGCTTGTCGAGACCGACCTCGAAGTCGCACAGCTTCATGCTTTCTCCTCGACTCGCGCCAGACGATGCACGAGCGCCGCTTCGACGAACGCCTTGAAGAGCGGATGCCCGTCTCGTGGCGTCGACGTGAATTCCGGGTGGAACTGCACGCCGACGAACCACGGGTGGATGTCCTGCGACAA
>JAXDQB010000455.1:0-5430 GCA_034668065.1 Paraburkholderia sp. | reverse complement strand
GCAAGCTGACGGGCGTCAACGCGCTCTTGCGCTTTAGGCGCATGCTCGGTTTATTCGCGTTTTTCTACGCGACGTTGCACTTCACCACCTACATCTGGTTCGACAAGTGGTTTGATGTCAGCGAAATCGTCAAGGACATTGGCAAGCGGCCATTCATCACCGTTGGCTTCGCCGCTTTCGTGCTACTGGTGCTGCTCGCGGCTACGTCGCCGCGTGCTGCTGCGCGCAAGCTCGGGCGGCGCTGGCAGACGCTGCATCGGGCCGTCTATTTGATTGGCGGCCTCGCGATTCTTCACTTCTGGTGGATGAAGGCAGGTAAGCACGATCTGATCGAGCCGAAGATCTACGGCTCGATCATGATTGTGCTGTTGGGCTGGCGGCTCTTCGCTTGGATGCGCGCACGGCTCGCGGTTCGCCGGCCGGCGTAGGCGCAGTGTCCGTCTCGTTCAGCCCTGCTTGGCGGCTTAGCCGGGCGTCTCTGTCAGCGCGGTAGCACGGTTTCCGTCGCAAACAGCTCGCGCGTGATTTCGCGCGGGCGCACAAGGTAGGCCTTGTCGCCGTCCACCATCACTTCCGCTGCACGCGCTCGCGTGTTGTAGTTCGAGCTCATTGCAAAGCCGTATGCGCCGGCCGAGCGCACGGCGAGCAAATCGCCGGGCCCTATCGCGAGGGCGCGTTCGCGCCCGAGCCAATCGCCGCTTTCGCAAACGGGGCCGACGACGTCGTAGACGCGCGCAGTCTCGTTGCGTGGCACGACGGGCTCGATTGCGTGATACGCCTGGTACATTGCGGGGCGGGCCAGGTCGTTCATCGCCGCGTCGACAATCGCAAAGTTCTTCTCTTGCCCCGGCTTCAAGAACTCGACGCGCGTGAGCAAGATGCCGGCGTTGCCCGTCACTGAACGGCCCGGCTCAAAAAATACCGAGCGCTGGCCGTGACCGCGTGCATCGATGTGATCGAGCAGCGTACGCACGAAAACACCCGTATCGGGCGGTGTTTCGTCGTTGTAGGTGATGCCAAGGCCGCCGCCGACGTCAACATGTTGAATCGTCGTACCGTCCGCTTCGATTTGCTCGACGAGCTCGAGCACCTTATCTAGCGCATCGAGATAGGGCGCAATTTCGGTGATCTGCGAGCCGATATGGCAATCGATGCCGACCACGTCGAGATGCGCCATCGCTGCGGCGCGCCGGTACGCGTCGCGCGCGTCGTCGAATGCGACGCCGAACTTGTTTGCTTTGAGCCCCGTGGAGATGTACGGGTGCGTTTTCGGGTCGACGTCGGGATTCACGCGCAGCGAGACCGGCGCCTTTTTGCCGAGTGTGCGCGCCACGGCGTCGAGCCGGTCGAGCTCGGGTATCGATTCGACGTTGAAGCACTTTACGCCGGCTATGAGCGCTTCGCGCATCTCGTCCGCGCTCTTGGCGACGCCGGAGAAGACAATGTTTTCCGCTCTGCCCCCCGCCGCGAGCACGCGCGCGAGTTCGCCGCCCGAGACGATGTCGAATCCGGCGCCCAACCTTGCGAATACGTTCAGCACCGCCAGATTGCCGTTCGCCTTGACGGCCACGTGCACCGACGCCCGCCTCCCCGCGCAGGCGCGGGCATAGGCCTCGTAGGCGTCGGTCAGCGCGGCGCGCGAGTACACGTAAAGCGGCGTGCCGAACTCGTCGGCAAGCGAAACGGCGCTGACGCGCTCGGCGTGCAGCACGCCGTCGACATAGGCAAAGGCGGAATGGGACATGCGGCGGAAAACGGTAGGGTGTGGGGCCGGATTGCTTGCTGATTGATTACTGATCGGGTGCGCTGCTCGAGGCGGCGCTGGCGGCCGAAGGCCGATTGGCGCGGGGCGACGACGCAGCCAGCTCGTCAGCCGGCGCGAGCGTCACCGGTGCGCTTGCATCGGGGCTCGACGCTGCTTCGGCATCGGATGCGGCATTTTCGGGCGGCGCCGTCGTTTGTGCGCCGGGTTTGGGCGGCAGCGGCGGGACTGTCGGCAGATAAAGTGGGCCGGTTTGTCCGCAGCCCGTCAGCGCGGTAGTGCTCGCAACGGCAACGATCAAAGCCGCTACAATCGCGCTTATCCTGAAGACAACTCGCATGGGCTGCCTCTAATAGCCTGTGAAGAATTAACCGTCGGAGTTTAGCATGACCGGGAACGATTACCTGAGCCGCGCGGAAGCAGCGCTGGCCGCCGTCGAGCGCGGGCTTGACGACATCGACGCCGACATAGAGGCGGAACGCAGTGGCAACGTGCTCACGTTGGAGTTTGCAAACCGTTCGAAAATCATCGTCAATCTCCAGCCGCCCATGCAGGAAATCTGGATTGCCGCGAAGGCGGGCGGCTTTCATTTCAAATTCGTGGACGGCCAGTGGCAGGACACGCGTAATGGGACCGAATTCTTTGCGGCCCTTTCCGAGTACGCTACGCAACAGGCCGGCGAGCCGGTGACGTTCGCGCACTGAAACGTTTTTCGGGCGACGAAGCGAATCGGCGGCCTTCGCGCCCGCGCGGTTTCGTTAGCGGTTTTCGAGCCTTAGCGGTTTTCGAGCCTTAGCGGTCTTGGACCTCTACGGCCTTAGAACCTCTACGGCCTTGGAACCTCAGCGACCTTCGAGCAGGTTCATCGCACGTTGTGCTTCCGCCGTGACCGCTGAGACCGCTTCGCGCACGAAGGTGGACTCGGCGCCCGCTGCGCTTGAGGCAATTGCCGATTCGCGAACGTCGCCCGCTTCGGGTTGCACCTCGTCGGGGCCCCCAATCGACTGAATGAAGCCCTGCCCGGGCATGAACGTGTCGAAATACAGTTCACCATCGACCAGTACGACGTCGGCCGGCGCCGTCATTTGCACCGGGTGCACTGAGTATTCGGGCACCCCTTTCAACGCCTCGCGCATGTAGTCCATCCAGATCGGCAAGGCAATACCGCCGCCCGTTTCGCGATCGCCGAGGCTGCGCGGGCTGTCATGACCGACCCACGCAATTGCCGCAAGCGTGCGCTGATAGCCTGCGAACCAGGCATCGCGCGATACGTTCGTCGTGCCGGTCTTGCCCGCGAGGTCCTTGCGGCCGAGCTGGTTCGATCGCGACCCCGTGCCGCGCTGCGCTACGCCTTCCAGCAGACTGTTCATCACATACGCGTTGCGCGCGTCGATGGCGCGCGGCGCATCCCTCCCGGCGACAATCGGTTGCGCGCGCACGAGCACCATGCCCTGCTGATCGGTGACCTCTGAAATCAAATAGGGATTCACGCGATACCCGCCGTTGGCGAAGACCGAATAAGCCGCGGCCATCTGCAGCGGCGTGACAAGCCCCGCGCCGAGTGCCATCGGCAGGTAGGCCGGATGCCGCTCGGCGTCGAAGCCGAACCGCGTGACGTACTGCTGCGCGTAGTGCGTGCCGATGTGCTCGAGGATTCGGATCGAAACCAGGTTGCGCGATTTTTGCAGCGCAGTGCGCATCGTCATCGGGCCGCCAAAGCCGCCGCCGTAGTTCTTCGGCTCCCATGGCGCGCCGCCCGTTTGCGCCGCGCTGAAATGGAGCGGTGCGTCCTCGATGACGGTGGCCGGCCCGAGCCCCTTGTCCAGCGCGGCCGAATAGATGAACGGCTTGAAGCTCGAGCCAGGTTGGCGCCAGGCCTGGATGGCGTGATTAAACTTGTTTCTGTTGAAATCGAAGCCGCCTACGAGGGCGCGGATGGCGCCGTTTTGCGGCACGATCGAGATAAGCGCGCCCTCGACTTGTGGCAGCTGAACGATCGTCCACGTGCCGTCGTCGCGCCTGGCGACACGCACTACCGCGCCAGGGCGAAGGTGCGCCGTGCGTGTCGCCCGCGTGCCGAGGGGGGCGGCAAAGCGTATATCGTTGCCTTCGATTTTCGCGATGCTGCCGTCAGCGAGCACTGCCTCAATGCGTTGCGCATCGACCGTCGTTATCACTGCTGGGGCGATGTCCCCGTTGTCCGGCCGGGTGGCGAGCGCGTTGGCGATGGCCCGCTCGCGCGCATCCGGTTCGGCAGGCAGGCCGATGAAAGCTTCGGGGCCGCGATAGCCGCGGCGCGCGTCGTAATTCAGCAAGCCACGGCGCAGCGCGCGATAGGCGTTCGCCTGATCGGCCGAATCGATCGTAGTCACCACGTTCAGGCCGCGCGTGTACGCTTCGTCGCCATATTGCTGATGCATCGCCTGACGCACCATCTCGGCCGCGTATTCGGCATGAACAGTGAACGGCTGCGCGGCGCTCTTGGCGAGCACGAGGGGTTCGCTCATCGCCGCGTCGTATTGGGCCTGCGTGATGTGGCCCAGTTCGGTCATTCGCTGCAGGATGTACTGCTGGCGCAGCTTTGCGCGCGCCGGATTGACAACGGGGTTGTACGCCGAGGGTGCCTTCGGCAGGCCGGCGAGCATCGCGGCCTCCGCAAGCGTGACCTGCTTGAGCTGCTTGCCGAAGTAAACGCGTGCGGCCGACGCGAAGCCGTACGCGCGTTGCCCGAGGTAAATCTGATTCATGTAGACCTCGAGAATCTGATCCTTGGCCAATTCGCGCTCGATCGTATAGGCGAGCATCATTTCGTACACCTTGCGCGTGTAGGTTTTCTCGCTCGACAAAAAGAAGTTTCGCGCCACCTGCATCGTGATCGTGCTTGCGCCTTGGGTGGCATGACCTTTCGTCAGCGCAGCGACGCCCGCGCGTACGATGCCGGCGAAATCGACGCCGCTGTGATCGTAAAAGCGTGCATCCTCGATCGCTAGAATGGCCTGCTTCAGGAAGATCGGCACGTCCGGGAGATGGACAACGTCGCGGCGCTCCTCGCCGAATTCGCCGATCAGCACGTGATCGGCCGTGTAGATGCGTAAGGGGATCTTTGGGCGATAGTCGGTAAGCGCGTTGATGGGCGGCAGCCGCGGGCTCGCGATGAGAAGTGCGTACGCAATGACGAGCCCGGCCGCGACCGTCGCGGCGCCTACGAGCCCCGTGAAGCCGGCGAGGAGCTTCGTCAGCGGACGGCGTTTGCGCGGGTTGGGGGCGGGTGGGTGAGAGGGAGGATGAGCGGGCGGCTGCATGCGAAAGGTGGCGAAAGAAGACCACGATTATAGCGGGGGGATTACGATTCTTTCAATTTGCTTAACGGTAAAGTGCGGAGGGCGAGGGCGAAGCATGCGCAGAGCAGAAAACGATGATGACCGGACCGAGCCTTACAAGGAAAAGGGCCGCGTCGACGCGGGTTCTTTGTGGAGGGTAAGTGGATGGGTCCGAGGGGGGCTAAGCGCGCTACTCAAGCCGGCTAACCTGCGGGCGTTATCGCGCTCTCGTCATTCAGCGGCCAGACGGGGCGGTCGGGTTGTCGTAACGCAGGTCCGTGTCCTTCGGCTTTCGACTCTCGCACATATTCAGCCGCGGTAACAATACGTTCGACCCCTTCGCGTCCG
>JAXDQB010000454.1:0-8284 GCA_034668065.1 Paraburkholderia sp. | reverse complement strand
CCGGCACCGATTTCACGGCCAATACGTTCACCGTCTTCAACCGGCTTGTCGAATTCACGCGCGGAGGCACCCAGGTCGAGCCAGGCCTCGCGCAGAGCTGGGACGTTTCACCCGACGGCAAGACCTACACATTTCATCTGCGCCACGGCGTCAAATTTCAGAGCACGCCGTATTTCAAGCCGACGCGCGAGTTCAACGCCGCCGACGTCGCGTTCACGTTCAACCGGATGCTCGACCCGAATCAGCCGTTCCGCAAGGCCTACCCGGCGACATTCCCGTACTTCACCGATATGGGGCTCGACAAGCTGATCAAACGCGTCGAGATAGTCGACCCGTACACCGTTCGCTTTGTATTGAACGAAGTCAGCGCGCCGTTCATCCAGAACATGGCGATGGAATACGCATCGATTCAATCGGCCGACTATGCGGATCAGCTGCTCAAGGCAGGCAAGGCTGCCGATATCAATCAGCGGCCCGTCGGCACCGGCCCGTTCATCTTCCACAGCTACACGAAGGATGCGACGATCCGCTTCGATGGGAACCCCGATTACTGGAAGCCGGATACCGTCAAGATCTCGAAGCTGATCTTCTCGATCACGACGGATGCGAACGTGCGCGCTCAAAAGCTTAAAGAGAACGAGTGCCAGGTGATGAGCTATCCGAATCCGGCCGATATCGGATCCCTCAAGCGCGCCTCCAATATCGACATGGCATCGCAAGCGGGCTTTAACCTCGGCTATCTCGCCTACAACGTGCAACATAAGCCGCTTGGTAATGTCGATGTGCGCCGCGCGCTCGACATGGCGATCAATAAGAAGGCGATCGTCGAATCGGTCTATCAGGGCGCAGGTCAGCTCGCGACGAACCCGATGCCGCCCACGCAATGGTCGTACGACGAGAACCGTAAGGCGGCGAAGTACGATTCGGGACAGGCGAAGGCGCTGCTCGCCAAGGCTGGTTTTCCGAACGGGTTCGACCTCACGCTCTGGGC
Source organism: Paraburkholderia sp. (assembly GCA_034668065.1). Taxonomy (GTDB): domain Bacteria; phylum Pseudomonadota; class Gammaproteobacteria; order Burkholderiales; family Burkholderiaceae; genus Trinickia. The sequence continues at coordinate 7,293 of JAXDQB010000454.1, read as the reverse complement.
GATGCCGGTTCAGCGCCCCTACAACCCTAACGCGCGGCTGATGGCCGAGATGATCCAAGCGGACTGGGCGAAGATCGGCGTGAAGGCGAAAATCGTCACCTACGAATGGGGCGAGTACATGAAGCGCGCGCACGCGGGCGAGCATGACGCAATGCTCATCGGCTGGACGGGCGACAACGGCGACCCGGACAACTGGCTAGGCACACTGCTCGGTTGCGAAGCCGTCAACGGCAACAACTTCTCCAAATGGTGCGACAAGCGGTTTGACGATCTCGTGCAAAAGGGCCGCACGACAGCCGATCAGGCGGAGCGCACGAAGTACTACGAGAAGGCGCAACGGATTTTTGCGGACGAGCTGCCGTTTTCGCCGATCGCCCATTCCACCGTCTATCAGCCGGCGACGAAAAACGTCGTCGACATGAAGATCGACCCGCTTGGTTACGCGCGCTTTGATGGCGTCAGCATAAAGTAACCGATTCGCGTTACCTTGGCGGTCGCGGTCACAGTGGCGGTCGCGGCAAATCGGCCATCGATCGGGCGACAGGAGCCGCGAGCTTCTCGTCGCCGATCGTGCTTTAATTCCACGAAATTTCAGGGGCGAAACCATGTTCCGATTCGCTTTGCGTCGCATCGGCATGGTGGTGCCGACGTTCATCGGCATCACCGTTCTCGCGTTCGCGCTGATCCACCTGATCCCCGGCGACCCGATCGAAGTGATGATGGGCGAGCGCGGCGTCGATCCCGCGATGCACGCGGCGGCGCTGCACCGGCTCGGCCTCGACGAGCCGTTGCCGATGCAGTACGTCCATTACCTCTGGCGTGCGCTGCACGGGAATCTCGGCACCTCGTTCATCACCGACACGAGCGTAATGAACGAGTTTCTCGCGCGCTTTCCGGCTACCGTCGAGCTGTCGATTTGCGCGCTGCTGTTCGCCCTCGCCGTCGGGCTGCCGGCCGGCGTCTTTGCTGCGCTCAGGCGCGGCACGCTCGTCGATCATGGCGTGATGGGCACAGCGCTCACGGGCTATTCGATGCCGATCTTCTGGTGGGGCCTCATCCTCATCATGATTTTCTCGGTAACCCTCGGATGGACGCCCGTTTCCGGGCGCATCGCCGTCGAGTACGACATTCCCCATGTGACCGGTTTCATGCTGATCGACTCGCTGCTCGCACCCGACGAGGGCTCGTTCAAGTCGGCCGTGAGCCATCTGATTTTGCCGTCGATCGTGCTCGGCACGATTCCGCTTGCGGTCGTCGCGCGCATGACACGCTCGTCGATGCTCGAAGTGCTGCGCGAGGACTACATCCGTACCGCGCGTGCGAAGGGGCTTTCTCCTGCGCGCGTGATCGTCGTGCACGCGCTGCGTAACGCGCTAATCCCCGTTGTCACCGTCATCGGCCTGCAGGTTGGCACGCTGCTCGCGGGTGCTGTGCTGACCGAGACGATTTTCTCGTGGCCCGGCATCGGCAAGTGGCTCATCGATGCGATCAGCCGGCGCGACTACCCGGTCGTGCAAGGCGGGATCCTGTTGATCGCAACGCTTGTGATCGTCGTCAATCTTGTTGTCGATCTGCTTTACGGCGTGCTGAATCCGCGCATTCGCCATACGCGCTAAGGGGAAGACATGGCAGACATACAAAATGCAGCCCGCGAGGCGATTACGCCGGCCAGCGGCCGCGCAATCGCCGCGCGCGAGTTCTGGGCCAATTTTTCGCGCAATCGCGGCGCCGTCGTTGCGGGCGTCGTCGTGCTCGTGCTGATTTTTCTGGCGGCCGCGGCGCCCGTCGTCGCGCCGCATAGCCCCATCGAGCAATATCGCGACTACGTCAAGATTCCCCCCGCGTGGCTCGACGGTGGCAATTGGCGCTTCGTGCTCGGCACCGACGAGGCCGGCCGCGACATCCTCTCGCGCCTCATTTACGGCGCGCGCATGTCGTTCTGGATCGGCTGCGTCTCGGTCGTGCTGGCGCTGATCCCGGGTGTCGTGCTTGGGCTCGTCGCCGCGTTCTTCGAAAAATGGGCCGACACCCCGATCATGCGCTTCATGGATGTGCTGCTCGCGTTGCCGTCGCTGCTGCTCGCCGTGGCTGTGGTCGCGATCATCGGCCCGGGCCTCACCAATACGATGCTCGCGATCGCGATCGTCGCACTGCCGGGCTACGTTCGCTTGACGCGCGCCTCGGCGCAGGGCGAGCTGCACAAGGAGTATGTGACCGCCTCGCGCGTGGCGGGTGCCGGCACACTGCGGCTCATGTTCTCGCAGGTGCTGCCGAACTGCGCCGCGCCGCTTATTGTGCAGGCCACGCTCGGGTTTTCGTCGGCCATCCTCGATGCGGCCGCGCTCGGCTTCCTCGGGCTCGGCGTGCAGCCGCCGACGGCCGAGTGGGGCGCGATGCTCGCGTCGGCCCGTGATTACATCGACAATGCCTGGTGGATTGTGACTTTTCCGGGGCTCTCCATCGTGATTTCGGTGCTCGCTGTCAACCTGCTCGGCGACGGGCTGCGCGATGCGCTCGACCCCAAACTCAAGCGGATGGGCTGACGACGATGAGCGATCTTTTGACCCTCCGCAATCTGGCGGTGAACTTCGGCGGCGCGCCCGCCGTGGATGGCGTGGACCTGACGGTCGCACCCGGCGAAGTTGTCGGTGTCGTCGGCGAATCGGGCTCGGGCAAGAGCGTGACGATGATGGCGGTGATGGGGCTCATCGAGGCGCCGGGCGTTGTGACAGCCGATGAAATTGCGTTCGACGGCATTGATCTTCTACATGCGTCTGCGCGGGCGCGGCGCCGGATCATCGGCAAGGACATCGCCATGGTGTTCCAGGACGCGCTGACGAGCCTCAATCCGAGCTACACCGTCGGCTATCAAATCAAGGAAGTGCTGAAGCTGCATGCGGGGCTGCGCGGCGCGGCGCTCGACAAGCGGGCGCTCGAGCTGCTCGATCAGGTTGGTATTCCCGACGCGAAGAACCGTATCTCGGCGTTTCCTCATCAGATGTCGGGCGGGATGAACCAGCGCGTGATGATCGCCATGGCTGTCGCCTGCAATCCAAAACTGCTGATTGCCGACGAGCCGACCACCGCGCTCGACGTGACGATCCAGGCGCAGATCATGGATCTGCTTTTGCAACTGCAAAAGGAGCGCGGCATGGCGCTCGTGCTGATTTCGCATGATCTGGCCGTCGTCTCGCAAGTCGCGCAGCGCGTTGCGGTCATGTACGCGGGCGAGATCATCGAGACCAATCGTGTCCCGGACATCTTCGCGAGCCCGCATCATCCGTACACCGAGGCGTTGCTTGCCGCGATTCCCGAGCATAATTCCGGCGCGAAGCGTCTTGCCGCGCTGCCCGGCATGGTGCCCGGCCGCGACGATAGGCCCGCAGGATGCCTTTTCGCGCCGCGCTGCAAGCACGTAGTCGGCGATTGCTGGAAGGCTCGGCCCGCGCTTGCGCCGCTCGACACGCACGATATGCACAATGAGGGCATGCGCGCGCGTTGCATCAAGCCGCTCAATCTCGATTCGCTTCGCTCGACCACGACCGCGACCACGACCACGACCACCACCGCCACGCACAGAGGCGCACGATGAACGCAGCACCCGCGGCACCGCACGCGCCTTCGCGTGAAGACGTGGTGCTCGTCGCCGAGCAGCTTACGAAGCACTACAGCGTACGTCGCGGGCTATTCGGCCACGGCACTGTGAAGGCGCTGAACGGCGTCTCGTTTTCCCTCGCGCGAGGCAGGACGCTCGCCGTCGTGGGCGAGTCCGGTTGCGGTAAATCCACGCTTGCCCGGCAGCTCACGATGATCGAGCCGACTACCTCGGGGCGGCTCGTGATCGAAGGCGAGCCGGTCACGGGGGCCGACAGCACGAAGATCGCCGCACTGCGTCGCCGCGTGCAAATGGTGTTCCAGAACCCCTTCGCATCGCTCAATCCGCGCAAAACGGTCGAGCAGACGCTTGGCGAGCCCCTTGCGATCAACACACCGATGAGCGCGGCCGAGCGCGCCGAACGCATTGCGCAAATGATGCGCACAGTCGGCCTGCGGCCCGAGCATGCAAAGCGTTATCCGCATATGTTCTCGGGCGGGCAGCGCCAGCGCATCGCCATTGCGCGCGCGATGATTCTCGATCCGCGCATCGTCGTCGCCGACGAACCGGTGTCCGCGCTCGACGTCTCGATCCAGGCGCAGATCCTGAATCTCTTCATGGACCTGCAGGAGCAGTTCAAGACGAGCTACGTGTTCATTTCGCACAACCTCGCCGTCGTCGAGCATATCGCCGATCAGGTGATGGTCATGTATCTCGGCGGCGTGGCCGAGCTCGGCGACAAGAAGACGATCTTCGCCAATCCGCGCCACCCGTACACGCGCTCGCTGATGTCGGCCACGCCGGCGATCTTCGAATCGGACCGGCGCATCCGGATCAAGCTTCAGGGGGAGTTGCCGTCTCCGCTCAACCCGCCGTCGGGCTGCACGTTCCACCAACGTTGCCCGTATGCGATCGAGCGTTGCCGGATCGAGGAGCCCAGACTGCGCGAAGTCGAAGGGCGTCTCGTGTCGTGCCACCGGGCCGAGGAAGTGGGGGACGCGGATGCCTGAAGGCCGGGCGGCGTGTGACGCGCGCCGTTCGCCGCATGGCGGCGTGAGCGCCTGCGCGCGACCCATGTATGCGCACGTGCTCATGCTCGCGCTCATGGCGGTGATTGCCGCGGCGCCCGTGCCCGCTGCTGGGGCACGGGCCGTCCCTGGCGCGCCGGCTGCGGCAAGCGCGTCGACAGCCCCGACAGCCCCGGCTCTTCCCGCGAGGATCCCCGGCTTTCACGGCCCGCCCGCGAGCACGCCCACCAGCGCGAGCGGCCCCGTTCAGGCCGATCCGGCGCACATGCCGTTCTATGTGGCGACGAAGGGCGCGACGACGATCTACCTGCTCGGCACGTTGCACGTCGGGGATCCAGCCGACTACCCGGCCGGCCAGCCGTTTCGGCGCCCGATCCTGACGGCGCTCGCCGCGTCGCCTACGCTCGCGCTCGAGCTTTCGCCCGACGATCTTATCGAATCGCAGGACGATGTCGCGAAGTACGGCGTTTGTTCGTACGCCTGCTTGCCGCGGCTCTTGCCGCCCCCGTTGTGGCAAAAACTCGCCTTTCGGCTGCGCGGCAATCCGGCAGCGCTCGGGGAGATCCGAAAGACGCGCCCGTGGCTTGCAGCGCTGCTAGTCGAGACCTACGCCTCGCTCTCGGCGGGATTGCAGACCGAATACGGAACCGAAGCGCAGTTGCAGGACGTGTATTTGCCTTCGCGCGGCAAGATAGTTGGTCTCGAGACGCTCGGCGAGCAGATGCGCTCTTTTACAAATTTGACGCTGGCGGAGCAACGCGAAATGCTCGCGCAGGATCTGGTGGAAACGCCCGCTGAAACGGTGGAGGACGTGAATGAGCTGCATCGGCTTTGGCGCGTCGGCGATGCCGATGCTGTCGCCGCCTGGGCGACGGCGAAATCGGAGCGGCTCGCGATATCGAAGGCGGTCTCGCGTGCGCTCGACAACAAGATTATTTATGAGCGAAACCGACGCTTCACGGCACGCATGCTGCTGGTTGCTGCGCCGAGTCGGCCGCTTTTTGTGGCGATCGGCGCGTTGCATCTCGGCGGGCCGAAGGGTGTGCTCGCGTTGTTGCAGCAGCATGGGTACGCCGTGGCGCCCGGGTGAAGAGGGGAGGGGCATAGGCGGCATAGGCCCGGGAGTGACCGGGAATAATCAAGCTTGACGGCAGGTAGTCTTCTCCACGGCAGGCTCGACCGCTTGAGAACCCATCCGCATGCGCGATTGCGGTTAGTGAGTCCGGAGCGATGCTCGGCGGACCATGTAAGCTTCTGACCATCTTCTGACGCCTCGTCCTGCCCTTTCGTGTTTTTGTCTGTTGATTCGCTGGTCGGGGTGCAGTGGTTGGCGTATAGGCGCTAAATGGCTGTCCCATTTATAACCGGAGAAGAAAATGGTGCGGGCACTGTCACCCGATTCGGCAAAAGTCGCAAGCTCTATGATCGACGCCAACGCCAACCAATCTGACCAACGGATCGTCGATTCTGTTAATTACTATCGCACAAAAGAAGGTCAAGCCGCTCTGGCGGGGCTGGGCCCGCTTGGTGGACCCTGGGAAAGAACAGCTTTGCCAGCGGATGGAATGCCCTATGAGGCGAATGATGTTCGGGCATTTCGTCGTCAGAAGCATGCTTTTGGATCCTCAATGCAGCCGACGACTCAAGCTTCTGGTTCGGCGCCGCCGTCACATTTGGATCCTTCCCAAACCACAGGTATTCCTCCCGAGACACTTGCGGCTGCACGACGAGCTTATCGGTCCTCTCTCCTTTACCACGGAACGACGCTGGGTGCCAAAGACGCCATCCGTAGGGGTGGATTCGAGATGAGGAATAAGTCCGGCGGCGCGACCACTGGAAGTCCGTTCCTCGCAGCGAACGCACGAGCGTACCATTACCTTACGACGAGCAAAGACGTTGCCAGGGGGTTTGCCGAGGCGAGTGCGTGGGGAAGACCCAGTGAAACTCCAGCGATCGTGAGAACGGTGGGAGTTGCACGCGCTGTCCCACTCGAATCGGATCCCGACTCTGACAGCAATATGCACGCCGTTCGAACACCACACGATATTGCGGCTTATCATGTCATAGGGTCCAAGAAGGGCGTTTCAGGGCAAGAAGGGTACCCGTTCTCCTATGAGCTGGCTCAGCAAGGAGTGTCCGCGCATCCTCATGTGGCGACCCGACTCCTGCACGAAGTCGCGTCGGATTCTGACGACGATTTTTCGCCGTCACCGCCGCTCGAGCTGGACGGACCCATATTTATGGACCCGCTCACGCCACCTTGATTACCCATTGAATGACGAGTATTCCGGGCCCAGGCTAAACCGGCGATCGATTGCACGGCTGGATACCCCCAGCCGTGCTCTTGAATGAACCGACAGTGGCCTACGCGGACACCTGTGCCGCCAGAAGGTCTTCGAGCCGAACGGGCAGATTGCGCACGCGTACACCCGTCGCGTGATACACGGCGTTTGTAATGGCAGGCGCAACACCTGCCATCCCGATCTCCCCAACCCCACGCGCGCCGAGCGGATTCAACGCGAAATCCGGATAGTCGAGGAACGTCACTTCGATCTTCGGCGAATCCGCGTGAGTGGTCATCACGTAGTCCGCAAGGCTGCGGTTGATAGGGGCACCGGAGCGGGTGTCGTAGTTCGTTTCTTCGAACAGCGCCATGCCCACGCCCATCAC
>JAXDQB010000453.1:0-2954 GCA_034668065.1 Paraburkholderia sp. | reverse complement strand
GCCAGCATCGCCTGCGTAATGACCAGTTCGCCGACGAGATTGATCAGCTGATCGACTTTTTCGACGCCCACGCGAATCGAGCCGCCTTCGCTCGTCGCCGCGGCCGTAGCCGGACGAGCCTTGCGATCTTCCGCAGCGGCGCTCGGCGACGCCCCAACCGGCAGCGCAGGCTTTGACTCCGGTTCGGGCGTGGGTTCAGTCTTTGACGCAGCCGCTGGAGGCACCACCTGTGCGACGGGCGCTGTAACTGCCGCTGCAACCGCAACCGCAACTGCGGCAGGCGTTGCTGCCGGGGGTGCCGGCGGCTGCGCGGCCACCTCGGCGGGTGCAAGCGCGCCCGGTGCCATGCCGCGGCCGATCACGATCTGACTTTCGTCGATCACGAAGCAACACACGGCGGTGATGTCGTCGGAGGTGACGTCTGTCTCGAGATAGATGCTCAAATCGGCGCCGCTCTTCACCTGACCGACAATGTGACCGAGGTTGCCCAATTCTTCGATCAGGAGTTCCTGATCCTTCTGCCCCACCCCACGTAGCGTCACTTTCAGGTGAGGAGCTGCATCCGTTTCGGCTTCGCCCGCATGAGCCTGATCGGCGCAGCCTGCCGCAGAACCATGGAGCGCTTCGACGGCCTGGTCGACGACATGATCGGGCGCCATGCCGTTGCCGCCGCGGCCGGCCGCCGGCTCAGCTTGCGCGAGCGCGCTTTCAACCGCTGCGCCTTCGCCTTCGATTTCGCGCTGGCCGCCGTCGCCCTCATCCCTCAGGCGCTCCAGCTTCGCGCAAATCGCAGCGGCGGCCGCGGCGTCCGGCTCGGCGCTCGCACGGTAGGCGGCGAGCTGCTCGCCCAGCACGTCCTTCGTTTCGAGAAACGAATCGACCATATCCTTGCGCAGCGTCAGCTCGTTGTTGCGCGCGCGATCGAGCAGCGACTCGAGGATGTGGGTGGTCTCGGTGAGCGCGGTGAATCCGAAGGTCGCCGCCCCGCCTTTGATCGAGTGGGCCGCGCGAAAAATGGCCGCCAAATCTTCGGGATCCGGCGCGCCGATGTCCAAATTCAGCAGCAGCTGCTCCATTTGCGCGAGCAGCTCATCTGCCTCGTCGAAGAACGTCTGATAGAACTGTGTGATATCGAGTGTCATGCTGAGTCACCGCGAAGAATCGTCTGCTTGGCTCGTTGGCTCGTGCGCGTAATCAATCCGATGCCTGCCTTTTGTGCTCTTCCTGTTTTTATTGCCATTCTCTCAATGCGTCCTGCATACGACATTGCCTTCGCCTTGCGGGCCGCGGGGCTCGTTCGTACTGCCCGGAACTCACGCGGAAAGCGCCGCGATCAACTCCGTCAGCGTGTCGAGATCGAGCGGCTTCTCTATCCAACCCGTCGCGCCTGCCTTGCGCGCTGCATCCTTGAAGGCGACACCGTCTTCCGTCGTCAGCACGAAGATCGGCGTCGCCTCATAATCGGCCTCGGCGCGCAAGGCCGCGATCACGTCGAGACCGCTTCGCCTCGGCATGTACTGATCGGTCAACACGAGGTCGAACGAGTGCGCCAACGCGCTCGCCAGCCCCTCGTCGCCATTCGCGGCTACCGTCACCTCGTAGCCCGCCGCACGCAGCGTCGCAGCCAGAATTTCACGCATCGCGGCCGAATCGTCGATCGCCAGAATGGTTCTGATCATGAATGCCTCACTGCGTGCGCGGGCCGAAGCCCTTTCCCGGTTACGCTCTTACGCGTTCCGGGGCTCGCTCCATACCGCCGCCCCGCCGTCTTCACTGCTCGAGCGCTGTGCCCCCGCCAGCGGCTTCAAAATCGGCGGCTCCAACCTCCGTGCCGGCGGCCTCTGCGCGAGTGGCTTTACGGCGGCGGCCGCGCCGGACAGCGGCGTGGCCGTCGAATTGCCTGCCGTATTCGCTGGCCCCGCCGTATTCGCCGGTGGCGTCACGAGCGACGGCGGGAATCTTTGCTCGAGCGGCTTCACTCCGATGGCGGCATCGTTGGACAGCGTTGTCCCGGTCGAATCGTCGCGCATCATCGCGCGCTCCGATCTGCTGTTGAGCACGATGATGCTGATGCGGCGGTTTTCCGGATCGAACGGATCCGCTTTGTTCAAGTTTTGTGTCGAGGCAAGGCCCAGCACGCGCAGCACCTTGCCCGCATCCATCCCCCCCGCAATGAGCTCTCGCCGCGAAGCGTTCGCGCGGTCGGCCGAAAGCTCCCAATTGCTGTAGCCCTTCTCCTTGCCCGCGTAGGGCACCGCATCGGTGTGGCCTTGTACGACGATGTGGTTCGGCACGTCGTTCAAGGTCTGGCCGATCGCGCGCAGAATGTCGCGCATGTACGGCTCGAGCTCATCGCTCGCCGTCGCGAACATCGGCCGCTTCTGCGTATCGACGATTTCGATGCGCAGCCCCTGCACCGTCGAATCGATGCGAATCTGCTGTTTGTACTGCTGCAGTAGGGGATTGGCCTGAATCGCCTCCATCAACTTCACCTGCAGGTCGTGCAATCTCGCCTGCTCGTTTCGATCGAGCGAGCCCGACTTCGGGTCGACCGTGTCGTCGTTTTGCACCACCGTGTGAGTCGACCTGTCGATCTGGCCGTCCGTGCTGCGCGTCACACCGGGAACGTCGGTCGAAATATCGCGCCCGCCGCCCTTCAGAATGCTCGGAGAGTCGGCGCTGCGATCGCCGCCGAACAACGCCGCCCTGAGCGGCTGACTGAAATAGTCGGCAATTCCTTTCAATTGGGTCGGCGTGACTGCGCTCAGCAACCACATCAGCAGAAAGAACGCCATCATCGCGGTCATGAAGTCCGCATAGGCGAGCTTCCACGCACCGCCGTGGTGCCCTTTTTTAGCGGGCGCCACGCGCTTGACGACGATCGCCTTGTCCTTGCCGTTGCTCATTGCGCGTTTTCCCTTGAGACGAGCCCACCCGCCTGCCTGGTCGTACTT
>JAXDQB010000452.1:0-3989 GCA_034668065.1 Paraburkholderia sp. | reverse complement strand
ATACCCGGCCGCCACCCGCAGGAGCGAATAACCGAGCTGAATGCCAATTCCCTTGTTGTTCGGGCCGTCATCGTGAAACGGATGGGCAAGCTGTCCGGCAACCGCACTCCCGAACTGCGCCGGGGTTGGGAAGCCGTTCGCGATGACCACACGGTAGGCGGGCACCCCATCCACCGGAGGGCCCTTGCCCATAAGCGCCGCATACTCCGCTTGCTCCGGCGACATTGCCGATGCAGCGGGAGCGGACGCGGTGCAGGTCGCGGCTTGCCAGACGATGACTATCAATACAAGTAATGCAACCGAGCAAAGCGCGGCCTTGCAACGCAGTGTGACTTTCAAGACGATTCTCCGGCTTTCAGGTGCGCTTGATCGAAAAGCTGTTGACATAGGCATCGGGCTGAGCCGCGTCGAACGCGCGCCCCATCACGGTAATCGGTCGGTAGCCCGAATCCGCCGCGCCTGCCGGGACGGGCTCCCCGAGTTGCTGCATCGCCTTGCGGGCGTCGGTCAGCAAAAACACCTGCTCAGCAACCGCACGGTAATCGGGCGCCCCCTTCACGTAGCCCCAGCGCTTCATCTGCGTCATCATCCAGGTGGCCATCGAATACCAGGGCAGCGGTGCAAAATCGATCCTGTCCGGTACGCGACGTACGTGGCCCAAGCCGTCGGCGAAGGTGCCAGTCAGGACTTGCCAGATCACCAATTCAGGTTGGTTCAGATAGGCCGGCGAGGAGAGCATCTTGGCCAGCGCGGGCCGGTTCTCTCTTGCGCTCGCGAACGCGGCGGCCTTCAGGTTGGCCCGGTAAAGCGCAGCAAACGTGTTGGGGTTCTGCTGAACAAATGCCTCTGACACGCCGAAGGAACAGCACGGATGGCCCGCCCAGATGTCCTTCGTCAGGATATGGATGAAGCCGACCTCATCGAACACCGCGCGCTGATTGAATGGCTCTGGCCCGAGGAAGCCATCGATGTTGCCCGCGCGCAGGTTCGCAATCATCTCTGCAGGCGGCGTCACGCGCAATTGCACATCCCGGTCCGGATCGATGCCATGCTCGGCGAGGTAATAGCGCAGCAGGAAGTTATGCATCGAGAAGTCGAACGGAATGGCGAACTTTAAGCCCTTCCAGTTGCGCGGATCGCGATTATCCTTGTGCTTGAGCGCCATCACGATCGCTTGACCGTTCACGTTCTGGATAGTCGCTACTCGAGTGGGCTGGGGTTGCGAACCGATTCCCATCGAAATGGCGAGCGGCATCGGCGCAAGCATGTGCGAAGCGGCAAGTTCCCTGTCCAGCATCTGGTCGCGCACCAACGCCCAGCCGGCAACTTTGCGCAGCGTGACCCTGAGCCCCTGCTCCTTGTAGAAGCCTAGCGGTTCGGCCGCGATGAGGGGTGTCGCGCAAGCAATCGGCACAAAGCCGATATTGAGGTCTCGCTGCTCCAGATTGCCGGTCCGGTCTTGCGCGAACGCTTCCTGCAGCGATGCGATGGGCAGAAGGCTATAGATGGCACCGATCGCCGCACTCTTTCCGACCGCTCGGATGAACGATCGACGTAATGCATCTTGCGGAAAGATCGCACGCACTGCCGCCGCTTCGACAAAATCGCGCGATATTGCGTCCGCATCGGGCGTGGCCGATGCACTCGATTCGAGTTCATGCTCCGACTGGCTTGCATGCTGCCCGCAAGAACAACCACCAAGCCTCGAGTGGCCGTCGAACGGCCGATAACGGTTCTGGCTATCCATCAAACTTAATTCTTCCGGGTGGTGTACCGATCTGGCTGCGAGGATGGGCGGTGTGGTCGTTTCTTCATGCAGCCACCTCCAGACTTTTCTGCCCAACCTGCAACGAGGCTAGCACGCTGCCATTGCTGTATTGAGCCATCGACAATTGCCGGTCATCCGCTTCGACCACCTCCCAGCTCAACTCCCGCGACGGCGCGCCGCGCATCACAATCGGTAGCGTCCGGGTCTTGACGCGCAGCACCGGCGGCTTATGCCGGTATCCCGCATGGTTGCGATTCAGCACGGCATGGGCAATAGCCTCCGCCTGTGCGGCAATCGGCTCGATGAAGCGGCACGGCTCGCCCGCGATGCTGATGCAATCGCCAAGCGCATAGATGTCCGGCGCACTCGTTTGCAATGTCTTCGGTTCGACGACGATGCCGCGCTCGAAACGCAACCCGCCGGCGCGTGCCAGTCTGGGCTCGGTACCCAGTCCGGTCGCGCACAGAACCAGGTCTACATGCAAAGCTTCGCCGTGCTGCATATGAACGACGCGCTCACCGCTCACGTCCGTCCCGGCCAGCGTGACACCGGTGACCCTGCGTGTGGCCAGAAAGCGAATCCCGACATCCTTCCACTTCGCCAGCAAACGCTGCGTTGCCTGCTCCGGCAGCAGCGCCGCGAGCGGCCTCTCGTTCACGTCGAGCACGCTCACCGAATGTCCCGATTGCACGAAGTCTTCGGCGAGCTCGCAACCGACCAGCCCGGCGCCGATGATGGCAATGCGCTGTGGCCCGCGTGCCAGCACGCGCTGCACGCCGGACCACATCGCGAGATCGTTGACGCGCCAGCAAAGGTTCCGCGGAAGTTCTCGGGGCATTGCCGGGCGCGCGCCTTGGGCCAGGATCAAACGCGTATAGCTGAGCGTGCCGGCCGTGGTGCGCAATTGATGCAACGCCGGCGAGAGCCCGATGGCATAACTCTTTGCAAGAAGCCGCACACGCAAGCGCGCTGCCGCATCGCACCCGCGCTCGCTGACCAAAGCGTCGGACGTCTTTCCCTTACTCAGGGCCACCGATAGCTCGGGCTTGCGATAGCGGTCGCCATTGCAGGCGGTCACCATAGTGATGGGCACGTCCGCATCGAGCGCACGCAGCGCTTCAACTGCGGCCCAGCCGGCCGTCCCGCCGCCCACCACGACGATGCCGCTTTTACGGGTGAAAACCGGTGCAGGTTTGCCGCACGCCATTGCAACAGTCGGCTCGTAAGGAACGAAGTCCGCCTTGGTGACGCCGCACAGCGGGCATTCCCAATCATCGGGAATCTCGTCGAAGCGCGTGCCCGGTGCAAGTCCGCTGTCCGAATCGCCGACTTCCTCGTCATAGATGACACCGCACGCGCGGCAAATGTACTTCTTCCAGTCTCCTGCGATCGCACTCATGCTGGGAGTTCCTCCGCTGAAAGACGCGCCATTTCCCAACGCAGATGTTTGATTGCCGGAGTAACGATCGCAACGAAATGCGATTCGCGAATACGACGCTGCGGCGCCGCGCTCATCAAATAACCTCGTGCACCTTGATGCAAAAGCGACGATTGCGCCGCCCTCAGTGCGAGTTCCGCACTGCGGGCTCGCAGATCGAGGACCTCGATCACGTAGTCCGTGCTGCCGTCGTACGGTGTTTGCGCGAGCCGCGCCGCCTGCGCGCGGGCATCGTCCAGTTCGGCAAGCAACTCGTCGGGGCGATCGTGAAGAAAGCGGTTGACGTGGCCGAGCACCGGCTCGACTTCGAGACTCGAATCGATGCCGCCTTGTGCGACGCCAAGCGCCATGCCGACTTGCAGCAAAATAAACGCGGCCCGGATCCGCGCGATGAACGGCCGGGCCGGATCGGCGACGATGTGCGTATCGCCGACAAAGTAATCAGTAAGCTTGACGCCCCAGGTGCTGGTTCCTTCCATACCTGAGAACACCGGGCAATGACGTAACTCGACGCGTTCGTCACAATCGAGGATGAACATCAACTCGTGCGAAACCGACCCGTCATCTCGATGCACAGCGGCGACTGCACCACAATATTGTCCGGGGGCGATATGGCTGACCCAAGGCAAAGTCCCGTTGACCAGATAACCACCGGCGGTACGGGTTGCACGCAGCATCATGGGTTCGATGCCGGAAAGCGCTTTCATCGGATTCGACAGCGCCGTGCCACCAAAGGTACGGCCGGCTGCGTGCGCGGCGAGCCGCTCTTTCAAGCCGGGGTTA
>JAXDQB010000451.1:0-2749 GCA_034668065.1 Paraburkholderia sp. | reverse complement strand
TATGCCTACGCCCAAACGAGCGCAGGCGAAGCGGCGCGCGGCGCGTTCGCCACGCGCCTTGGGGCAATCGACGTGGTGCTGCACAACCAGGACAATCGTGAGCATGACGTGCTCGATTCGAACGATTACTACCAGTTTCAGGGGGGAATGACGGCGGCTGTGCGGCATTTTGGGGGCCGTCAGCCGCAGGTCTACCACGCCGACCACAGCAATCCGGCCGCGCCGCGTGTGCGTCCGCTCGGCGAGGAGATCGCGCGCGTCATTCGCTCGCGCGTGGTCAATCCGAAATGGCTCGACGGCGTGAAGCGCCACGGGTACAAGGGCGCGGCGGAGATCGCGGCCACCGTGGACCACTTGTACGGCTATGATGCGACCGCCCGTGTGATTGCCGATCACCAGTACGCGCTTGTGACCGACGCCTATTTGAACGACGGCGATACGCGCAATTTTCTGCAGCGGCACAATCCGCATGCATTGCGCTCCATCTGCGAGCGTTTGCTCGAAGCGATCGAGCGCGGCTTGTGGCAAGACCCCGGCGCCTATCGAATGCAAATCGAGGGGCACTTGCTCGCGAGCGAGCAGCAGATCGAAGAGAGATCGTCGTGAACGAGTCCCTATCTCCCGCTTTTTCCGCTTTTCCGAAGCCCTATCCCTTCAGTGCACTGATCGGTTGCGAGCCCTTGCGCCAAGCCTTGCTGCTGGCCGCTGTCGACCCAGGGATTGGCGGCGTGCTCGTGAGCGGTCCGCGCGGGACGGCTAAATCGACAGCCGCACGCGCGCTCGCAGAATTGTTGCCTGAAGGGCGCTTCGTCACTTTGCCGCTCGGCGCGAGCGAGGATCGGCTGATCGGAACGCTGGATATCGACGAAGTTCTGCGCGGTGGGGCAGTGAAGTTCTCGCCCGGGTTGCTCGCACGGGCACACAACGGCGTGCTCTATGTCGATGAGGTCAACTTGTTGGCCGATACGCTGGTTGACGCTCTGCTTGACGCTGCGGCGAGCGGTACCAATGTCGTCGAGCGCGACGGCGTATCGCATAGCCATGAGGCGCGGTTCGTGCTGATCGGCACGATGAACCCCGAAGAGGGGGAGCTGCGGCCGCAACTTCTCGACAGGTTCGGTTTGATGGTGAATCTGGAGAACTGTTTCGATCCGCTGATCAGGCGGGAGATCGTCAAGGCGCGATTGGCATTCGACTCGGATGCCGAGGGGTTTTGCCGGTCATACGCGCAAGAGCAAGCATCGCTCGCGCGGCAGGTACGCGACGCGCGTGCCGCGTTGCCACGTTTTTCATTCGACGATGCGGTTTACGCGGAGGTCAGCGCACGTTGTATCGATGCCGCCGTGGACGGGTTGCGAGCCGATCTCGTCATGTTGCGTGCGGCGCGTGCGCTCGCCGCGCTGGAACAGGCGGAAACCGTCACCACTAAACACGTCGAACGCGTTGCCGACGCTGTCCTGCAACACCGACGGCGCGAAAGCGGTCGCGAGCCACAGGGGGCGAGCGAGGCGCCGTTGCGTTCGGGGCAGGGTGCGGAAAATGGTGTTGGAGACAATGGGCGGGATGAGCGCAACTCGCACACCCGTTCGCTGCCGTCGAGCGAGCGAGACGGAAGGGGGGGGGAAGGTGAAAAGGACTGGGGCTACCTTCCTCCAGAGCCGGCTGGGATAAGCAACGTGAAGGGCGTCATTCCCCTCTCAGCAAAAAAACGCTGAGCCATCGAGAGGGCGCCGCCGCTGACTCGCGCAGCGGTTTTCGATGGCCTCAAGGCGCGGGCGCGATTGCGCGGCGCAACCCGCAACCGCGGCCCGGCACGCGGATCGCGTGGCCCGCGACCCTCGCGCAAAAGCGGCATGGTCCGCTGCGTGCCGCGCACTTGAGATTCGTCCGAAAAGAATCGAAAGCGGGCGTGCTGCATTGCTTTTTGCTTGATTGTTCGGCGTCGATGCTGAGTGGAGAGCGCCTGGCTACCGCAAAGGGATTGCTCGTTGCCTGCTTCGATCGGGCTGCGGCTGAGCGGGCCGAGGTCGCTTTGATCTGCTTCGGAGGCAGGAATGCTGAAGTGCGCTTCGGCCCGGCGGTGCCGCGCTGGTGGAATGAGCGTTGGCTACAGCCAATTGGAGGCGGGGGCGGTACGCCGTTTGCGCTCGGCGTGAAAACGGCAGCGCACGTGCTCGACCGGGCTGCGCGCAGAAAGCAGGCACAACAGCGCAATTTATGGATCTTCACAGACGGTCGGAGTGCCGATCGGCCCGTGAAACCGGCCCTGGCCGATCGGATCGTCTTCATTGACTGCGAACGCGGCGTGCCGGCGCTTGGGCGATGCCGACCGCTCGCGCAAGAATGGGGTGCGACGTGCCTGTGGCCGGAGGACATGTATGCGTTGGGGGCGGCCGGGATCGGCGCGGGCTAGTTCGTCTCAAGCTCGAGGCTCAAGCTCGAGTATGTGATCGGGAAGAAGGAGCTCGTCGCGGACAAGCCGTTGAAGCTCGACCTTGTCGACCCGTTGCTCGTCGAAGCTGATTGCGTTAGTCAGACCTCTTCCCGGTGACGAATAATCTAATAAAGCGGCTCTGCGTAGCACTCGTCTTCGCTGCCGTTTTGATGTTCCAGCATGATCATGCGGGCTCTTCCACGCTCAGTGACTGCACAATGTAATTCTTCTTCATCGCAACACCCTGCATCATTCTGGGCATTGAATTCGAAACTTGAGAGTAAGAGTCTCGACTGCGGTCGTGTGCCGTCGATT
>JAXDQB010000450.1:0-2512 GCA_034668065.1 Paraburkholderia sp. | reverse complement strand
GTGCAGCGCACAGCGCTCAATACCGAAGCGAAGTTGCTACTGCTCGGTCATGCGTTCGAGACGCTGAAGGCCATCGCCGTAGAGTTCCGCACTCACTTCATGAATCAGCCGTCGCGCACTGCGATAGCCCGACTCGGCGCGAAGCAGGACGGCATTTTGCGCAATCACCAGATCGGGCGCGACGGCGTCGCGCGCGACACGGTGGTCTTTTCGATCATCGAAAACGAATGGCCGGCTGTGCGCGCGAATCTGCGCTTCAGGCTCGGGCGCTGACGCTCGACGCGAGGACAGTCAACGAAGGACGGGCAGCAGAAACGGCGGCTGCTACCCGAAAGGGCATGCTCGCGCCCAGCAGCTGACGAATGATCGAGATGGACTGATACTCCCGCCGCCCATGCGGCTCCGGATTGAGGCACGCGCGATGCGCAAACGGATCGGCGGGGCGGCGCAACCAGACTGCGCCCGCTTTGGTATTCGACCGAGCCGCACGGCTCTAGACATGCTTGCCGCGCCAAGCCGCCTTACACCATTCCCCATCCGCCCGCCGGCCACCCTAGAATAGCGGTAAGGGCCGCGGCAAACGGCTCGAATTGCCGTACGACCCCTCCACCCGTTTTTTGCGAGGGCGTGAACGCGCCCCAATCTCCTGCCATGACAAACGCTCTCGACCAACTGAAGCGGTACACGATCGTCGTCGCGGACACAGGCGACTTTCAGCAACTCGCCCAGTACAAGCCTCGCGATGCGACCACGAACCCGTCGCTGATCCTGAAAGCGGTGCAGAAGGACGCCTACAAGCCGCTGCTCGAAAAGACCGTGCGCGATCACGCAGCCAAGGCGCCGGGCGCGATCATCGATCACCTGCTGATCGCGTTCGGCTGCGAGATTTTGAAGATCATTCCGGGACGCGTCTCCACTGAAGTCGACGCGCGCCTATCCTTTGACGCAAAACGCTCCATCGACAAAGCGCACGAAATCATCAAGCTCTACAAGGCGGCCGGTATCGATCGCGAACGCGTGCTGATCAAGCTCGCCTCGACATGGGAAGGCGTGCGGGCCGCAGAAGTCCTGCAAAAGGAAGGCGTGAACTGCAACATGACGTTGCTTTTTTCGCCAGTGCAGGCCGCGGCCTGCGCCGAAGCGGGCGCGAAGCTGATTTCGCCGTTTGTCGGCCGCATTTACGATTGGTATAAGAAGCAGGCCGGCAGCAACTGGGACGAAGCGAAAAACGGCGGCGCCAATGATCCGGGCGTCCAGTCCGTTCGGCGCATCTATGCGTACTACAAAAAATTCGGCCATAAGACCGAAGTCATGGGCGCGAGCTTCCGTACGACGAGCCAGATCACCGAGCTTGCCGGCTGCGACCTGCTGACGATCAGCCCGGACCTTTTGCAGCAGCTCCATGAGAGCAATGAGAATGTCGAGCGCAAGCTCTCGCCCGAGACGATGGCGAACGAGTCCGTAGCACGGATAGCGACGGACGAGCCCGCGTTCCGCTTTCAGCTCAACGACGATGCAATGGCGACGGAAAAGCTCGCCGAGGGTATTCGTGCGTTCGCTGCCGATGCGGTGAAGCTCGAGAAGCTGATCGAATCGATACGTTGACTGCGCAGGTGCCCGCTCGCGAGGCGGCCGGCGGGCGCAAGCGCCGATGTAGCCTGATCCGCAAAGCGGGGAAGATGGCGGGGAGCGACGGCCCGTTTTGTGCGTGCAGCAGCAGTCTCACCCAACGGCCGCCGTGTGACCTGGTACGCCGTAACCCACCTTTACCGGAGACGACGATGCATGTTCAACACTACCTCTTCTTCTACGGCCGCTGCGAGGAAGCGCTCGCGTTCTACGCGGACAAGCTCGGTGCACAGATTTTGTTCCAAATGCGCGGCAAGGACGCACCGGGCGAAAACGCGATCAAAGGCGAACACGGCGAGCGCATCATGCACGCCTCGTTTCGCATCGGTGAAACGACGCTGATGGCGAGTGATGGCAACCCGGATCAACCGGCGCAGCCTCACTCAGGGTTCAGCGTGGCGATTTCTGTCAACGACGTGGCGCATGGGAAGAAGCTTTTCGACGCACTCGCCGAGGGCGGCAAGACCTGCTTCCCGTGGCAGGCGACGTTTTGGGCGCAAGGGTTCGGCATGGTGAACGACAAGTTCGGCATGCCGTGGATGGTGAGCGTCGAGAAGGTAATGCCGCAAGCCTGAACGCACAGAAGAGTGACCATGGCGGCACCCCGGCAGCGGCACGCGCCGGGGCGCGCGCCGCTCCTTCAGCTTCAGATCGCGTCGAGATAATCCTCGGGCCGAGTGCGGTCCTCGGCGGTGGCCATGCCAATCGCGCGTACGAGCACGCTGACCACGACTGCCGCGACGACATTCACAGCCAGCGACCAGAGCGCCGCGTAGCCGGGAATCGCGAAGCCGCCGAGGTGGACCGTGAAGATCGAACTCTTCAGACCAAGCGAAACGGCCATCCATGTGCCGGCCGCAATGCCGGCGGCCCAGCCCACAAG
>JAXDQB010000449.1:0-3442 GCA_034668065.1 Paraburkholderia sp. | reverse complement strand
GCCGTTCGTCTACGCCCGCATTACGGGAACGGTCGAATCCGAGGTCTGCGGATATTCCGATAGCGCGCTCGACGTCTGGGCCGATCGCATTCGGTGCTGGGCTTTAGGCGGCGTACCGAAAGGACTCGATACAGTTGCCGAGCCGGCCGGGTCGCGTAACGACAAGAAAACGGCCAGGGACGTCTACCTTTACGTGATCAACGGCTTTAAGACGCTCAACCCCGCTGCAGGCATAGCGCTTCTCGAACGCATCGGTCGACGCGGCGCAAGCAACGTCGAGTGACACGCATCGCGAGGCGCATCGGCGCCGCCTTGACGATCACCACGTTTGATAACGATTCAGCGCCTCGCGCCTCGCACCTTCCGCCAACATTGCGCAACAGGCGTGTTTGGTATATACGTTGCACACAACACTTACACGTTGCGTCGAACGGTCGTTCCACGTCGGGGAGTGCGATTTCATGAGAATCGTCGGCTATTGCGCCCTTGGGGCCATTGCGCTTGCGTTATTCATCACCATGTGCGCCATCTTGCGCGACAGCGCCATCGCGCACAACGTCGGCGTGCGGGAACAGCCGGCAGAAAGTGGGATGCACGTCACCGAGTCCGCCGCGGCGTCGGGGGTTTTGGCAAGCCCATAAGGTTGGCTCCGCGTTGCGGGCGCATTGAACACGCTATTCGCGTTTTCACGACATCAATCGTCGAATCGATTTAAACTTAATTGGATGCGAGCATCTGGACGAGGTCTCATTCACCCTTTCCATATGCCTGCGGAAGATTGCCGTCAATTCATCACTCGTATTTCACACAAAGGACATATTTTATGGAAAGCCGTTTTCCGGCCGATGGTCGCCGTACTCGGACAATCTCGATCGCGCTCGGGCTTTCGATCCTTGCGGCAGCTTTCAGCGTGCAAGCTGCCGACGCGCTGCCGAGTTCGCTGATA
The DNA here is from genome assembly GCA_034668065.1 of Paraburkholderia sp. GTDB lineage: Bacteria > Pseudomonadota > Gammaproteobacteria > Burkholderiales > Burkholderiaceae > Trinickia. The sequence continues at coordinate 2,496 of JAXDQB010000449.1, read as the reverse complement.
CCGCCAGGCAATACTCAACCATTTCTTTCCACCACTGCCACCGGCGTTCAGGTTTATTCCTGCGAATACGACAAAGATCATCAGCTTGCCTGGACATTCCAGCACCCGGAAGCGACGCTTTATGACAGCACCGGCACCGCGGTGATCCAGCATGGTGCGGGGCCGGCATGGAAAAGAGACGACGACGGCAGCACCATCAAGGGCAAGTTGATCGCGCAGGCGCCCAGCGTCAATGCTGACAGCATCCCCCAATTGCTGCTTTCTGCCAACGCGGTGGCCTCGGGGAAACTAGCAGACGTGCGTTTTGTGCAGCGGATCGACACCGTTGGCGGAGTGCCCGCTAGCAAAACCTGCTCCAAAGAACATCTGGTCGGCCGCTTCCCTTATTTCGCCCACTACGTATTTTTGAAATAACGATACCGCACCGTTGTCATCGGGTTCGTCGCGGTATCCTCGCATGCCGCGCTTTCAAGGAACATCAAGGAACCTTAAAGAGCCTTAAAAAGTGCCTCGAGACGGCTGCAACTGATCGGCCGCCAGCCGGCAGAAGTCCGTGCAACCTAATCGCCAACCTTGCGACACCCTCTACATTGGGATAGCGGCGTCACTTGCAAATCACTTCGCGAAAAGCCGTGAAATATCCGCGAACGCCTTCAGCTCAAGCGCATTGCCTGACGGGTCGAGAAAGAACATCGTCGCCTGTTCGCCGATCTCGCCCTTGAACCGGACGTGCGGCTCGATGATGAAGCGAACGCCCGCATCGGTCAGCCGCCGCGCGGCCGCCTCCCAGGCCTCCATGCTCAGCACCACGCCGAAATGGCGTACCGGCACCGCATCGCCGTCGACGGCATTCGTATTGCGGTGCCCCGCCTCCTCGGGCGCAAGGTGCGCGACGATTTGATGGCCGTAAAAATTGAAGTCTACCCAGTCAGGCGCGCTGCGCCCTTCGGGACAGCCCAGCAAATCACCATAGAAACTGCGCGCCGCCTCAATGCTGTGCACGGGAAACGCCAGGTGGAACGGAGGTATCGAATGGTTCGGAGTACTCATGAGTTTCCCGATATGGATTCTACTAATGGCTCAATCGATCCGGAGGCGCATACAGGTACAGGTAAGCGGCCCCGGCGCCGTATTCTACGCATGGAGATGCTCAAAACGTCAATTCGCACGCAACGCGGATGGTTGGCGTCGTTCAATCTAGCCTTGGCGTGGCTTGCGAAGCTTGCGGGCCGTCCGCGGTGCGATCCCAATCGCCGCCGAGCGCGAGAAATAGCGCGGCAGTGTCCTGATAGCGCGCCGTCAATGCCTGAACGTAGGCAATACGGGATCTCTCATATTGCTGCTGGGCGATCAGCAGCTCGAGGTTATTGGCTCCGCCAAGGCCGAAACGTTGCTCGATGAGATGCAAGCTGTCGGCCGCAGCCAATTGCGCCCGGTACTGCGCACCCAGCGTTTGCGCGTCGTTGTCGAGCGCGCGCAGCGCATCGGCGACGTTTTTGAAAGCGAGCAGTACGGTTTGCCGATACTGTGCGAGCGACTGATCGTAGAGGGCAATGGCCGCACGCCGCTTCGCGTTCAATGCGCCCCCTTGAAACAGCGGCTGTGTCATCTTGCCTGCGAGCGAAAAAACACTGCTGGAGAGCAGCGATCCGAGCGTCGCGGTGGAATCGCCGAGACTCGCAGACAGGCCGATCCGCGGCAGCATATCGGCCGTTGCGACGCCGATCGCGGCGCTCGCCTGATGCAACTGCGCCTGTGCTCGGCGAATGTCCGGCCGTTGCCGCACGATCTCGGAGGGCAGCATCACCGGAAGGTCACGCGGCAAGCGCAGCGATGCGAGATCGAATGCAGTTTCGCCGTATTCGGCCGGCAGCTTGCCTAGATAGACTGCGAGCTGACTGCGCACCATTGCGATTTGCTGCTGCAAGGGGGGCAGCGTCGCCTCAAGCGAAGCGAGGTTCGACTCAGCGGAGAGCACCTCGGAGCGTGCCGCTCCGCCAAGCTCGAATTGCTTGCGGCTCAGATCGACTTGGCGCTGCGCCGAAGCAATGAGGCCATGCGTCGCTTCGATCTGCGCACGCAGCGACGCTTCGAGCAGCGCCGCGGTGACGACGTTCGCCGCGAGTGTCTGATAAGTTGCCTGCAGTTCCTCGCGCCCAGCGTCGCGCGCCGCCTCCTGCGCTTCGATACCGCGCCGCACGCCCCCGAATACGTCGAAGTTGTACGACAGATCGACGGACGCGTTGTAAAGCGTGAAGATGAAGCTCCCCGCTTGCGGGAAACCCTCGCTCGCCGCGTTGATCTTTTGTCGAATGTCCGCGAAGTTGCCGTTCAGCGAAGGGAACAGCGCGCCGCGCTGCGCTACGAGCTGTTGCTGGGCAGCGCGCAATGCGGCCTGTGCCGATGCGACAGTCGGGCTGTTGCGCAAGGCTTCTTCGACGAGCCGATCAAGCTGTGGCGATGCAAACGCCGTCCACCAGCGTGAACCGAGCGTTG
>JAXDQB010000448.1:0-3763 GCA_034668065.1 Paraburkholderia sp. | reverse complement strand
GCTCGAACGCCTCGACTTTTTACGGCAGACTTTTTTCGCCTACAACACGTCGCTCGGACAATCGACACTTCCGTTAATCCGCGAAAGCGAAGTCGCGCGTTTTCATGCGTATCGCGAAAACGTGCTCTGGCAGGTCGAAGATACGGTGTTCGTCGGCGTGAACGTCGTAAGTGGGAACAATCACTATCTGACTGCCGGGGGCCGCAATGGGGAATATGACGATCGCGCCATCGCGACGTCGTTTTGGCTCGAGCATGCGGCGCAATATGCACGGCGCCATGACGCACATGCGCTCGTAATCTTCGAGCAAGCCGATCCGAGTTTCAAGCGCTACGAGCACGCCGATCGTTTATCGTGGTTGAGGTTCGGCCGCCGCCTATCGCGTGACGGCTATCTGGAATACAAACGAAGCCTGGTAAAGGCGACTCAGACATTCCGCGGGCCAGTGATCGTCATCCATGAGACAACCGCCCCGCTGCCTCACGGCTTTTCGATCGATCAGCCTCTCTTCGATGATAAAGGCGAGCGCCTCGCGAATTTCACGCGCATTGCGATTGGGCCACGCGACCGATCGTTGCAGTGGGTGAAAATCGATGTGAATTTTGCCAAAGTGCCGCCGTTATCGGTGTCCGTCAGACAGATACCGAAGGGGCTGCCCGAGCCGCCTCCCCTGTACCCGACACCAGCAGAAGAAGCGGCTCCGGGAGTGGCCCCGAGCGCCTCGGGCGTCATGCCTGCGCCGCTGCCGTTTGCCTCCGCGTCCCCCGCTGCCCCGCAGCCGCCCTTCCTGCTGCCCGGGAGTAAGGAAACCGCACCGATCGCACCGATCGCACCGATCGCGCCGACGGGTCAAGCGCCGGCAAGCGCACCGGGAACAGGTTCAATGCAGGGTGGGAACTGACGGATCGTCCTCGTCGTCCTCGTCCTCGTCATCGACGATTTCGACGCCTTCTGCGCCGTGGACATGCGCTTGCTCGATCTCGTCCGGCGTGGCTGCGCGGACTTCCTTGACAGTCAGCGCAAACCGTAGCGCCATGCCGGCGAGCGGATGGTTTCCATCGAGCACCACCTTGTCTTCGGCAAGATCGGTGACCGTATAGATGAGCGAATCGTCCTCCTCCTCGCCGTCTTCAGGCGTGCCTTCGAACTGCATACCGACTTCCAGCGGTTCGGGAAAACGGTTGCGCGGCTCGATCTTGACGAGTTCCGGATCATATTCGCCGAACGCGTCCTTCGGCTCGAGCTGGATCTGCGTTTGGAACCCCGGTTCGTGCCCGTCGAGCTCTTCCTCGATCCTGGGGAACGTGCCATCATAGCCGCCGTGCAGATAGACCATCGGGTCGTCGCTTTCCTCGATCAGATTGCCTTGCGCATCAGACAGCTTGTAAGCGACCGACACAACGGTGTTCTTCGCGATTTTCATTCAATCTCTCCAAAATACAGTCTCATTATACGATGCCCCAGCGGCCCACTGACCACGCGATCTCCCCCGCCGCACACGCAGCCTCCGAGTTTCCCCCTTTACCGCCCGACACATCGACCGCGCTTTTCGCCAACCTCACCCCATCGGAGTTCATGCGGCGATACTGGCAAAAGAAGCCGCTGCTAGTCCGTCAGGCAATTCCGGGTATTGCCCCTCCGCTATCGCGAGACGATCTGTTCGAGCTGGCCGGCAGCGACGACGCGGAAGCTCGGCTCATCACGCATTTTCGAGACACATGGCGGCTTGAGCATGGGCCTTTCGATCCGCGCGATCTGCCCTCGGTGAAGCGCCGCGAATGGACCCTGCTGGTGCAAGGTGTCGATTTGCACGATGACCGCGCGCGCTCGTTGCTGGATCGGTTTCGCTTCATTCCGGATGCTCGGCTCGACGATCTGATGATTTCATATGCCACCGACGGCGGCGGCGTCGGCCCGCACTTCGACTCGTACGATGTCTTTTTGCTGCAAGTGCACGGCAAGCGGCGTTGGCGCATTTCCGCTCAAAAAGATTTGGCGTTGAAAGACGGATTGCCGTTGAAAGTTTTACAGCACTTCGATTCGCAAGAAGAGTGGGTGCTGGAGCGGGGCGACATGCTCTATTTGCCGCCGCATGTCGCCCACGACGGCGTGGCCATCGGCGAATGCATGACCTGCTCTATCGGCTTTCGATCGCCGTCGGTGCGCGAGCTCATCGGCCAGTTTCTTTACCATCTTGCCGAACGCGGGACGGTGGCGCGCCATGTTCGGGATGATGCCCGCTATCGCGATCCGCAACAGGAAGCCGACGCGCGTCCGGCGCAATTGCCAGCAGCGCTCGACGATCAACTCGCCTCGATCCTTGCTAGCATCCGTTGGAGTGAAGGGGACGTGGCATCGTTCCTCGGCACTTATCTGAGCGAACCGAAAGCACATGTGGTGTTCGATCCGCCCGAGCGGGCTGCGAGCGAAGCAACGATTTCCCGGCAGGCGGCACGAGCAGGGGTCCGACTCGACAGGAAAACAGCCCTCCTATACGGCACACACAGCTACTTCATCAACGGCGAAGAACACCGCCTTCCACGCCGGAAAAAATGGCTCACGGACCTCGCCGATGCGCGCCGCTTGGAAGGGAAACGCTTTGTAACACTCTCTGAGGATTCGTCGATGACAGCGTTGCTGCACGAGTGGTATCTTGCCGGCTGGGTACGTATCGGCGCTTTCGTGTGACGCGATCGTCCCTACGGTTCGGGGGAACTTGATATTTTGTCTGAGAAAGGCAACGTATTGACCCCGGTTTGTCGACGGTCAGTACGAAAGTGCATATAATTTCCGCCCAAGCCGTGGGGAAGATTCACGCAGATGTGCGTCCCGCCAGACGGCTCAGGTGGTGTAGAAGCATATTACCGGTATTATTTAGCGCTGTTGCTTACCTTTAACCATAAAAGGACGTGATCATGAAGAAATCCCTCCTCGTTGCATCCCTGTTGGCTGCTGTGGCTCTCGCCGCCTGCAACAAGAGCAGCGACCAGAACGCAGCTGCGCCGGCAGCTAGCGACACGTCGGCTGCTTCGGCACCGGCGGCTGCCGCAGCTTCGGATACGGGCGCGGCGAGCTCCGCTGCTCCTGCTGCGAGCGACGCGATGGCATCGGCTCCTGGGGCCGCTGCGTCCGACGCAGCTGCTTCGGCCGCTGCTCCGGCATCGGGCGCGAGCCAGTAAGCTCGCTGCCGCATGGCAACAAAAAACCGGCCTACGGGCCGGTTTTTTGTTGCCTGCCTAAACCCGAAGACAACAGCACCGTCGCTCTCGGCTTTTTGCCCCGCTCTATGCGCTCCCAAGCGCAAGCCACCCGAACCCTTCATCCTGAGATGCCACCACGACATCGTCAAGCGCCGCGCCGAGCACGGCCGCCAATGCCGAACGGGCAAGCTCCGGAGCATTGTTCTGTTGGCTCAAGTGCGCAGCGACAACGCGCTTCAGCCGCGTGCGATCCAACGACGAGAGAATGCCTGCAGCCGCATCGTTGCTCAGATGCCCATGGCTGCCAGCGATTCGCGCCTTCAACGATTTCGGATAACGGCTTGACGCAAGCATATCGACGTCATGATTGCATTCGAGCACAAGCGCATCGCAGCCATTGAGCATCGTCACGATATGCGGCGTCGATGCACCCACATCCGTTAGTACTCCCAAACGATACGCCCCGTCGGAAAACACGAACTGCAGCGGTTCGCGCGCATCATGTGGCAGGCGCGGGGAATCCGAGCCAATGGTTACAGGGGCGACGCGGCGGCGCGCACGAT
>JAXDQB010000447.1:0-14648 GCA_034668065.1 Paraburkholderia sp. | reverse complement strand
GACGTGGCGCACGGCTGGTATACGATGGGCATGCTCGGGCCGCACGTCGAAAATGAAGAGCATGAATGGCGCTTTTCTGCCGCGTACGAACCACTCGGCGGCATATTCCTCCATCACGACCGGCGCAACGGGCCGAAAATCTTCGCGGTCCTTGATGTCGTTGAGCTTTGCCTGCATGCCAGGATCGATCGGTGATGCGAGTATCGAGCGCGCGCCAAGCGCGCGAGGGCCAAATTCGGTGCGCCCCTGATACCAGCCGATAACGTTGCCGGCCGCGAGCAATTCGGCCGTTTGCGCGGGGACATCGTGCAAGCGCCTGAAGGACACTTTCGACCAGCGCAGAAACGTCTCCACCTCGGCATCCGAATAGGCGGGGCCGAGATACGCGTGCTCCATCGTCCAACGGCGAGTGGGGTCGCCGCGCTGGCTGCGCTCTCGCCAGTCGATCCACAGAGCGGCGCCGAGCGCCGTGCCCGCGTCGCCTGCGGCTGGCTGCACCCAGACCTCCTCGAACGGGCCGTCGTCGAGAAGCCGTGAGTTCATCACGCAGTTGAGCGCCACCCCGCCGGCCATGCAGAGCCTTGGCAAGCCGGTGCGTTCATGAAGCCATTGTGCGAGCTGGAGCACCGTCTCCTCGAGCACGGTCTGAAGCGAGCTCGCAATGTCGTAATGGCGCTGATCGAGTGGAGCACCACGTTCGCGAGGCGCGCCGAACCGATCGACAAGCCGCGGTTCTTCGACGGTATAGCTGCCGTCGCCGCGATAGCGGACGATATCGCGAAAAGTCCCGGCATAAATGGGCTGCCCAAAGGCGGCGAGCGCCATCACCTTGTACTCGTCGCTCGAGTGCAAAAATCCGAGCCAGCTCGTCACCGCCTCGTATAGCAGGCCGAGCGAATGCGGCAGCTCGATTTGCTTGATCCGGTTGTATTCACCGCCCGCGAATTGGCCGAGGCTCGTTGTCACGCTCTCGCCTCGGCCGTCCATTGTCAGGACGGCCGTATCGCCGGGCGTAGCCGCCAGAAAAGCGCTCGCCTCGTGTGCGAGATGGTGCTCGACGTAGTGCCAGGCAAAGCGATGTCCGCCCAGTGGCGCGCGAAATCGTCGGGCCAGATGATGGGCAGCGCCGTCGATCAACTGCGCTCGTGCGTTGATGATGTAGCTGAGAAAGAGCGGGTCCCAGGGCGACGGTGACGGCTCGCGCGAGTGCTGCGAGTGCTGCAAGTCTGGTTCTTCCAGCGGCAAAGCGATCGTAACGCTTCCTCGCCTCGACTGCGGCATGTTGGGCAGCAACGCCGGATCGTATGAGTAGGCGACGTGATCGACGTCGGCCAGCGTTATGTCCGCTTCTTTAAGGCAGTAGTCGATCGCGTCGAAAGGCAGTTGCCAGGTCGAAAACGGCACCGGCCGCTTCGCGTGTTTCACGTGCGTAAAGCGCTCGTCTTCCGCCGCGGCCAAAACGACGCCGTCGCGCACGAGTGTCGCCGCACTGTCGTGATAAACGGCATTGATTCCGAGGGTGTACATGGCTCGCTCTCGTCGATTTTCAATTGGACGCGGGTTCCGCGGCATGCGTCGCCGCCATTGCGCGAACCAGATCTGCATGCGGCGGCGCCACAGCAGCCCGCTTCACTGCGAGCGTGAGCGCAGCCGCGACGACTTCGGCAGCCGGCACGCCGAGCAGGCATGCATGGTGGCCGTTCGGGCAGACGCTGCGATAGCACCAGCGGCAGTCGACGTCGCGAAACAGCACGCGCTGCTCTGTTTGCCAAGGTGTGTGCTGCGGATTCGTCAAGGCATAGAGATCGACGACCGGCGTGCCGAGCGCCGAGGCCAAATGAACGGGGCCGCTGTTATTGGCGATGAGCACGCAGGTACGCTCGATCAGCGCACCGAGCTCACCGATGTCGAGTTCCCCCGACAAGTCGTGCAGTTGTCCCCGCGCGGCTGTCCCTGCGGCTTCGATCACCGCGCGAATCAGGCCGCGCTCCTCGAATCCGCCGGTCAGCAGGATAGGAAGCGAGGTCAGCCGCGCAAGCTGCTGCGCCACCTCGCCAAACCGCTCGGGCGGATAGCGGCGCGACGCGGCGCTTGCGCCCGGATGGATTACGAACCACGAGCCGTGCGATTGCAACCCATGGGCGGCGAGGCGCCGCGTCAGCGCTCGTCTTGACTTTGTGCTGACCTTGAAACGCATCCGCGTGTCGCGACTCGTCGCACCGATCTTCGCGACGAGCTGCAGCTGCCGCTCAGCCTCATGACGCACGCCGCAGTGCGGTTCGGTCTCACAGATCCAGTCCGTCAAAAGGGCATAAGGGTTCTCGCGGCAATGCGCAAGCCGCTTCGGAATGCCGGCGAGATAGCAGAGCATTGCCGCAGGCAGCGGATTCTGACTGTAGACGGTGAAGATCACGGCGGCATCGAAGCGACGCTCGCGCAGCGTGCGGACCATCGCGATGTCGGCGGCCGGATTGGGCTGCGGTGCGCAGCCCTGCCATGGCGCGTCATAGGAGATGACTTCGTCCACATCGGCGAGGAAAGGGGCGAGCTCGGCCCCGACCGACGACGTGAGCAGCGTGACCTGTCGACCGGCAGCGCCCCCGCGTAAAGCGTGGATGGCCGGGGTCGTCATGAGCACGTCGCCGAGGCGGTCGAGCCGCACGCAGAGGACTTGCTTGACGTCCGCGCCCCAATGCGAAACGACGGATTCCCTCGGGTGCGCATGCGGGAGGGACGGGGCGATCGTGAAGCGCGGAGGGTTCATCGTAAGCCCTCCGACGACGCGTGGATCGAAGGGGCCGACGCGGCTTGACGTCCACTCGCCGAAAATTCGACGATCGCGAGCGCTGCGCGATAGACATCAGGCACTCGCACGGTCGGCCTGCGCAGCGGCGCTTCGCGCCATTCGCTCTCGTGTCCGTTATCGATGAGCACCGTGCGGCAGCCGGCGCCCGCGCCCGCTTCGATATCGTCGAGAATGTCCCCGACAAACCAGCTTTGCGGCAGATCGAGCCCCTGCTCGCGAGCAGCGCGCACGACCAGCCCGGGCGCGGGCTTGCGACAGTCGCACGATACAACATAGTGCTCGACGACGCCCTCGGGATGATGCGGGCACCAGTAGGCACCGGCGAGCGTCACGCCGCACGCCGCAAACATGTCGATCAAGTCCGCCTCCATGGCGGCGAGGGCTGCGTACGGGAAGCGTCCGAGCGCAACGCCACTTTGATTGCTGACGACGAACAGCGCGAAGCCGTGTGCAGCGAGCAACGCCAGCGCATCTGGCGCGCCAGGCGAAAAGCGCATCAATGAGCGGTCCACGTTGTACGGCACGTCGTCCAGCAGGGTGCCGTCCTTGTCGAGGAAAACAGCGCGTTTGAGCATGGCGGCGTTCTCAGGCGCGTCCAGCCGTTGCCCCCCCGCCGGCGGTTTTCGGGATGCGCTCGGGCGGCAGAGCGCGCGACGTCACTTCGGCCGGTATGCGGGCGACGTGCCGATAGACTTCCTCGATCTGTTGCGCCACGTCGCTCCAAGTGAAATGCGCATGAGCGCGTTCGAAGCCGGCCGTGCCCATGCGCTCGGCGAGTGCCGGATTGCGGGCGAGCAGCGCGAGCCGTTCGGCAAGCGCTTCGGGATCGCGCGGCGGTACGAGAAAGCCCGTCTTGCCGTCGACGACGCTATGGCGGATGCCGCCGACGTCCGCGCCGACCACTGGCCGCGCGCAGGCCATGGCCTCGATCGGCGTGATGCCGAATGGTTCGTACCACGGTGTCGTGACGAAGACGTTGGCCGCGCCGTAGTACTCGCGCAATCGCGCGCGTCCGCGCCGGCCGACGAATGTGACGTGCGCGGCTGCGCCGCAGTGCTCGGCCACCGCGCGCAACCGCGCGATCTCCGGCGTCGCGATTTCGTTCGGTACGTCCGCGTTGCCGCCGACGACGTAAAGATGCGCGGGCAGGCCCATTCGCGTGCGTAGCAACGCGAGCGCGCGCACGACATTGTCGATTCCCTTGCGCGGCACAAGCCGCCCAAGCTGCAGAACCGCAAACTGATCTCGTGGCCATCCGAGCGCGGCACGCGCGCCGGTGCGATCGACGGGCGCGAACTCGGACGTGTCGAAGCCGCAGGGAACGATGCGGATACGATCGGGATCCGTCGCGTAGTGCGACCTCAGATCGGCCGCATCCTGGGGGCACTCGGCGATGATGGCATCAGCCTCGCGGACGAGCCGCTCTTCAATCGCGAAGCGCTCGTCGGGGAAGACATCGTCAGCGCCTTGATGGAGGCGCCGCACTTTGCCGAGGGCGTGAAACGTCATAACAAGAGGAATGCCGAGCGCTTTTTTAGTTTTGAGCGAGGCTAGCCCCGACATAAAGAAATTGGCGTGAATAACGTCGTAGCCATTGCGCTCGCGTTGGCTGAAATCCAGCAAGAACTCGCCGAATTCGGGCATGTGGGGCAGTAGTGCTTCTTTCGGGATCTGCGTAGGCGGCCCCGCGGGCACATGAATGACGCGTACCCCGTCCATATCGGCCATGGCGGGCAGCAGCGCGCGATCGCGCCGCGTGAACACGTCGACCTGATGACCCGCACGGCGCAATTGACGGGCGACATGCGCCACATATATATTTTGTCCGCCGCTGTCGACTCCGCCCGCGACGGCGAGCGGTGACGCATGTTCACTGACCAGTGCGATCTTCATGAGATCTCCTTGCGACGAGGACAAGTCCGGCACCGTGCCGGGCCTCGCGGCGGGTTCGACTGGCGAGGCGTCTGAAGCCGTCCGAGCATGTGCTGTGCCCATCCCTTGCAAGCGAGCCGTCAAACGTCCCACAAGCGTTGAGCAACCATTGCAACGCTATCGTGTTCCGCCTCCGTATTCCTTATGCACTGGCTCGCGTGTTATGCCGGTCTTACAGGGAAGAATGTAATAGCGCTCTATCGTGAAAACGCGTGTTATGAAACGTCAAATAAAACGTTAGATACATGGGACGGTGGCGATAATCAGGCTTTCACGAGGCGAGCGCGCGACGGATCGCCCCGGCGAGGTCGCCAGCCTGGAACTTCGCCACATAGCCGGTCGCGCCGGCATTCTTGACGTGCGTCTCGTTGGCGGTGCCGGTCAGCGACGAGTGGATGATGACGGGGATATCGCGCGTGCGTTCGTCGGCCTTGATGAGACGCGTCAGCATGAAACCGTCCATTTCGGGCATTTCGAGGTCGGTTAGGACGAGCGCAATCTTGTCGCGCATGCGCACCCCTTCTTGCTGCGCCTCCCGTGCGATCCGCTCCAGCGTGTCCCAGGCTTCCTGCCCGGTCTTGGTTATGATGTATTCGGCGCCTAGCGCGGCGAGGCTTTGTTCGATTAGCTTTCGTGCGAAACGCGAATCGTCTGCGGCGAGAATTTTCGTACCGCGGCCGAGCGTCACGGCGGAACCCACCTCCTGGGGGTCGACGCTTGGATGCTGTGCCGGGAACACGTCCCGGAGCACCTGCTCGACATCGACCACCTGCGCGAGTCGCGAATCGCCGGTATTGCCGTCAATGCGGGCAATGCTCGTCACCGAGGAGCCGCCGGCCGAGCTTTCCGCCGATAACACCTGGCTCCATTCGAGCCGTACGATATCGTCTACCTCCTCCACCGCGAATGCCTGCGTCGAACGGGCAAATTCGGTGACGAGCAGGATATTGAGGCCGCGTGTCGGGTTGCATCCCATCAGCCGCGACAGATCGATAACGGGAATGATCTGTCCGCGGATATCCACGGCGCCCAGCACGTGAGCGGATGACCCGGCGATCGGTGTGATCGACGGCATGGTCATGATCTCGCGGATCTTGAAGACATTGATGCCATAAAGTTCATGCGCGTCATCGTTGCCGGGAGCCGCACCCAAACGAAACAGCAGGAGCTCGAACTTGTTCGAACTGGTCAGGTTTGTACGTTCGTCGATCGAGTAATGTTCTGCGGCCATCGAAAGATTCCTCAGGGTTGCGCCCAATCGGTCCCCGAGTTGCACCGCGCATCGAACCGGGCAGGAACAGGCCTCGCGCAGAGGGGTTTCAGTTTGAATAACGGCGTTTGCGGCAAAAAGTTGATAGGTATGCGCCTATTTTCCTGGGTGCACCGCTTTAAGATGGGTTTTGCCTTGGGCGCGGCAATGAATTCAAAGTCCAGTAAAATTAATTTTTTTTCACTTAGGCGCCATTCTGTCGTTAGCAGTGTCATGTAATCTGCTATGACGGTGCTCAGGTCATGCACGACGGGCAGCAACGGAAGCTGCAGCAGTGGACGTCGGCGTGCCCCCGCAGTCTGGCATGGCGCATGCCCACCGCTCACTCTACTAACTTATGACATCGCTGCGGTACTCACAGGTGCCGGAAGACTGATGCGGGAAGAATGATGAAATGTCGCGAGTGCTCACAATAGAGGATGACGAAATCACGGCGAACGATATCGTCGGAGAATTGAAGGCGCGAGGCTTCGCCGTCGACTGGGTCGACAACGGGCGAGAAGGTATGGCGCGGGCGATGAGCGACGAGTACGACGTCATCACGCTCGACCGGATGCTGCCGGGCGTGGACGGGCTGACGATTCTGACGACGATGCGTAGCATCGGGGTGCAGACGCCCGTGCTGATGTTGAGCGCGCTCGGCGATGTGGACGAACGCGTTCGTGGTTTGCGCGCGGGCGGGGACGATTATCTGACGAAACCGTTCGATCCCGAGGAAATGGCGGCGCGACTCGAAGTGCTGCTGCGCCGGCGTCAGTCGCCTGCGGCCCAGTTCGAGACGACGCTGTGCGTCGGGCCCCTCGAACTTGACCTGATCACACGAAAGGTGCGGCGCGATAACGACGAAATAGCGCTCCTGCCGACCGAATACCGCGTGCTGGAGTTCATGATGCGGCATGCTGGTCAGACGATTACACGCACGATGCTGTTTGAGGCCGTATGGGGCTATCACTTCGATCCGGGCACGAATCTCATTGATGTCCACATGGGCCGTCTGCGTAAAAAAATCGACCCTCCCGGCGTGACGGCACTGATTCAGACCGTCCGGGGATCAGGCTACATTCTGAGCGCGAATTGAGCGACATTCTGGCTTCGACGCAAACAGTCGAACTCGCCCGCCGCTGGCATTCGACAACCTTCCGACTGCTGCTTCTCTACGCCGTCATTTTCTCGGTGTCGGTCATGGTGCTGCTTGGCGTGATCGGGTGGGTCGTGACGGGAGACATGAAGCGCGAGACCGACGTCGTCATGCGTTGGCAGCTGATTTATTTCGATTCGCTGCCCGATAATCAGCTGAGCTCGGCTATACATTTGCGGCTCGAGCGCGAGCGCATGCACACGAATTACTTTGGTCTTTTTGCGCCTGACGGCCGGTATGTTGCGGGCGACGTGATCGTCTTGCCGCCCGGGGTGCCGACCGACGGCAACTGTGTGACGATTGGCCACGAACTCAAGGTCGCGGCTCCAGAGCGTGCTCCCATCGTGCGGGCGATTGCTGAGCGCCGAGCAGATGGCAGCACGCTGCTTATCGCACACGACCTCACGCAAGTGCAACGGATCCGCTCCACTATTATCAATGCACTCATCGCCGGTGGTCTACTTTGTCTTGGCGCCGGCGTGGCGGGCGGCTTGGCGATGAGCATGCGGCAGATGCGGCGGGTGTCGCAAATCCGCCGCGTTACACAGCGCATTGCGCAGGGAGATCTCGCCCAGCGTTTGCCGATCGGTGGGCGGGACGAGCTCGACATGCTGGCCCATCTTGTCAATCACATGCTCGAAGAGGTCGAGCGTTTGATGAACGAGGTCAAAGGCGCGTGCGATGGCATAGCTCATGATTTGCGTACGCCCCTTGCGCACGTGCGCACACTGCTCGCACGAATCGGCGAGCAGGCCGATGCGTCTGACGACGAATCGCTCACGCGCCTTGTCGCGCAGGCGCGCGCCGAAACGGATGCGTTGCTCGAGCGGTTTCGGGCTATGCTGCGCATTTCCGAAATAGGCTCGCTTAAACGGCGCGGAGGTTTTGCCGAAGTGGGGCTTGACGAACTCGTCCGCGAAGTGGGTGAGCTGTACGAGCCTCTTGCAGAGGACCGTTCGACCAAGCTGTCCATCGAGGCAGAGTCGGTCGATCGGGTTCATGGGGACCGCGCGTTGCTGTTCGAGATGCTCACGAATCTGGTGGACAACGCGATCAAATTCGCGCCGGGCGGCAGTGTGCGCGTTGAACTGAAGCGCACGCCGCTCGGTCCGCGCATCGACGTTGTCGATAACGGCTCCGGTATTCCCGAGGAAGAACGCGAGGCGGTGCTGCAGCGCTTTTACCGCGCTGCGAACGCGCGCCAATTCGCCGGCTCCGGTCTTGGGCTTAGTATCGTTTCGGCAGTCATTCGCGTTCATGATTTTTCAATGCGCATTACCGATGCGGGACCCGGCACTCGCGTGACGATAGAATGTTGGCCTAGAACCCTCGCCTGACCCGGGGGGTACCCGAGACGAACGGTTTTCCCCATGCGCATCTTGTTCATTCCCAATGCACATCCCGAGTCGTCGTGGCTCTACAAAGCATTCCAGGAAAGCGCCCATAGCCTTCAGCGCGCCGACGATCTGCCCGACGGTATGGTGTTGGCGATGCAGGAGGCGTTCGATGCGATCGTCGCTATGGCGCTGGATCCCGCTGCCTTTGCCGCGCTGCTCGACGCATTGAACCCGCTTGCTGCTGCATCCGGTGCACCCATTGTTGTGGTGCTTGGTCAGACGACGCCCGCGCAGCGGGCACGCGTGTTGCGCGCAGGTGCCGACGCGTGCTTTTTTCAACCCTATTCGTTTATCGAATTGCATGAGCGTCTGCAAGCGCTGCATCGCGCCGAGCGCGCTCGTGCGGTGCACACGCCGGACGCGATGCACGCCCTCAGGCTCGACCCGACAACGCGCGAACTGGTGGCGGGTGACATCCGTCTCGATGTCACCCGGCGCGAATATTTGCTTTTAGAGTGCCTGGTACGCCAATTCAACGCGCCGGTGCCGCGGGACCAATTGATCCGCTACGCGTGGCCCGAAGCCGAGTTCGTCGATCCGTCGAGCGTCAATCTTGTTGTTTCACGGTTGCGGCGCAAGCTTGCGCAACGGGCGCCGCGCGTTCGGATCGAAACTGTCAACCGATACGGCTATCAGATAACAGTTGATTCGGACTCCTGAGCGATGCCCTGTGGCACGCCGGATTTCCGCATGAGGAGTGCGTTCTTGCAATGACAAGGACGTGCCTCTCGCTCAGGTGCCGAAGTACGGAACGCAATAAGACACGGGGCCGACGCATCCGTTGGTGGCGTTCGGAACTCCTGTTGCGCATGCCGCGAGCAGCAGCGCGGCCGATACTACAGTCACCGCGTATTGTGCGGTACGTTTGAACCACGTGCGCTGTCTCATCGGAGCGGGTGAAAACTTCAATGCGTTAGTTTAGGGATGCGCGTAGACAGTCGAATTGAGGTAGGCCATTTGACCATCGCGTTCGGCTTGCACCAGTTCTTGATAAACCTGGGCGCGGGTTTTCTGCTCCGTCGGCTGGCCATACGGCGCCGCCGTCGCATCATTTGACACAGTTTGTGGAGTGCCGTTGTCGAGTTGCGCCGGTGCTGTCTGTGCAAAGCTGCAGACGGAGGCCGAGCCGGCGATAAGGGCGATCGCAATCAAAGCAAGTTTCATATTTTTAATCCGATTAAATGGGGTTGGGGGCCGAATAAAAGCAAATATTATTGATTCGGCTGATATTTATAATATGCGAATTTATATATCGGTTGTGTTTAAGAATGGTGAAAATAAATTCATAGAGCAGGCCGATATAATTGATCTGAATATTAGGGAAAGCCGGACGGAAATGAGGCGAAAACGAGGCGAAAATGAGGCGGGGTTAGGTATATACTGCGAGTACAGGCCGATATTAAGGAGACTTGCTCGGTGGCTCACGGCGGCGCTCGACTTTCTCGGCGGGCCGTCGTGAATCATGACGTCTGGGGCTTGACCTTGCGCTCGCAGCAACCGATTTCTTCTTCGCCCGGTGACATCGACTTGGCTTTCCTTATTAGGCGCGCCGGGCGGGGACATGTGGCTCGCGGCGCCGCAATCGCGGAACCCTTCTCGGCTAGGCTACTGCGCGCAGCGGGAAACTCGTCTCCGGCGTCCGGTACTGAGCGACCGTGAAGTCGATGAAGCTGCGCACTTTGCGCGAAAGGTTCGTTCGGCCCGAGTAGAGGATGGAGATGTGCCTTGGTCCGCCGTTCACTTCGAGGTGCTCGAGCAGGCGAATGAGCGATCCGCGTTCGATGTCTTCGGCCACCAGTGGAGCCGGCAGGAGCGCGATGCCCATGTGATTAAGTGCCGCTTCGCGCACCAACAGGCTGCTCGTAGCGTTCACCCCGCCGCCGGCGCAGACACGATGCACGGAGCTGGAGTCCGAGAATTCCCACGTGCGCGACGCGCCGTCGGTGGTTGTGAGCAAGCTGTGTGCACTGAGCGATGGCGCGTCGGCAGGTGTTCCCCGTTCGGCGAGATACGTCGGCGACGCCACCAGAATTTCCTCCACCATCGTCAGACGGCGGCTAATGAGTGTCGAACTCGCCAGCCGCCTGTCATCGGAGAAGCAGACGTCGAATCCGCCTTCCACGATATCGATGCGCGTGTCGAACGTCGTGACGTCGAAGTCGACGCGAGGATGCATTGCGCGATAGTTTGCGAGCAGTTGCGCCAGCCCCGACGCAACCAACGTCATCGGTGCGGCGAGACGCAGCGTACCGCTTATCTCCCGAGTGGTTTGCAGGAGACTGGACTCGAGTTCATCCAGCCGATCGATGATGAACCGGCAACCATCCAGATAGCTCTTGCCGACTTCGGTGAGCGAAAGGCTGCGCGTATTGCGGTTGAGCAGTCGCATGTTCAGATGTGCCTCGAGCATGCCGATGCTGCGAGTAACGGCGGCCGGCGACATGCCGAGTTGCCTGGCAGCCATGTTGAAGCTGCCGAGCTCGACGACTCGCGCGAACGCCCGCATCGCTTGTAGCTGATTCATATCCGAACGCCATGAGTGGAACGATGGTATGAATCATCGGCGATCGCGTCTAACGGGGATCTGCCATCTTCATTAAGTGTTTTTTAATTTTGCGGGGAGAGGGGGCTCGCCCAGGATGTTGCATCGAAGGCAAAAAAAAGCGCGGACGGATCCGCGCTGTAAAGAGAATGATGAAAAAGACCGCTTTGAGCGGCACCCAAAGTATAGGGGAGGCGGCCTCAAGGTGTCGGCGAAAAACTGAAATAGACTCATTCACTCATGAGGGCGGGCACCGCTGGCGCCACGCCGTGTTTACGTCAGAGGTACGGAGGCGATCAAGGCGCGCGCGATTGCGGTGAGGCATTCAAATCGCACATGACGTAAGGCATTAGTCTCGAGCTTGCGCTTCGGTCGTCGGCGAAAGGGCGGTGCAATCGCGCACATACTCCTTCCAAAGGCGTTTTTCGGCTGCGTCGATCTGTCGCGGGTACTCCTCATTTCCCCCCTCGGCGGGATCGTACCCAACTGTTTCGAGTTCGGTAAGCACCTGAATGAGCTGACGGTGCGTAACGGGCGTCTTCGGCTGGACGAATGGATAGTCGTTGCATTGCCGAGGGGTAAGGTGAGGCTCTGCGAAAGCGCTTGCGCTTGCGATAAGCAGCGCCGCAGCGGAAATGTTTCGTGCAATGAAAGTCATGATTTCCTCGATTGAAAGTATGTGTGCGGTACACATGCCCCAAGGATAGAAATCTCCGCATATCGAAACGCCGCCTCGAAAAATTAATGTTCTTTTATGGGCGGGGAAGGCAGTGATGCCGCTTCGTGCATGGGAAGAATGAAAATATTTTCACGCTACTGCAGCCGCCGATGCATGACCAAGCCCTTATCTTCGGGATCCGTTTCGCGCCGAGAGTGTCGCGATAAGCTCAATGGAAGGGAGGTATGACCCTCATCCGTCGTATGACTTCGATGCGGCTACACAGGACGACTTCGATGCGGTTGCTTCGGATCTACTTTGTGATCTTTGCCGCTGCGCTGGTTGGTTTGCTTGCGTTCATCGCCTGGATCTCGTCGGGGGAGATCACGCGAGAGTCCGACGATGTACTCAGCTGGCAGCTTAGATATTTGCGCCTGCTTCCCGAAGCCCAGCTCGCCGACACCATTCGCACGCATCTCGTCCACGCGAACCTGCGTATTCATTACTATGGCCTGTTCGCGCCCAGTGGCGCACGCATTGCCGGCGATGTACTTGCGCTCCCGCCTCACCTGCCCATTTGGCCACGCGGCGAGACGCTCGAGCATACGCTGCCGGTGGCCGAGATCGCGCGCGCGCCTGTGGTTCGCGTCATGGCGGAGCGTAGCGCCGACGGGCACATTCTGCTCGTCGCTTTGGATATGACGCACGTCCTGGCATTGCACCGCACCGTTATGGCAGCGCTCATTGCGGGGGGCGCGCTGGGACTCTTGCTGAGTATCGCTGCCGGGCTTGTCGTGGGAATGCGCCAGATGCGCAGACTCGAAGCCGTGCGAGAGACTGCGGCACTCGTTGCGCAGGGCAACCTGAGCCGGCGGTTTCGGCTCGGTGGGCGCGATGAAATCGCTATGCTGCTGCATCTTGTCAATCATATGCTCGACGAAGTAGAGCGGCTAATGGGCGAGGTGAAAGGAGCGTGTGACGGCGTTGCGCACGACTTGCGCACGCCGCTCGCGCGCGTGCGCACCCTGGTGACGCGAGCGGCAGAGCAGCCCGGCGCACTGCGGGAACGACAAATCGGGGAGATGCTCGATCACGTGCGCCGCGAGACGGATGTCGTGCTTGAGCGCTTTGGCGCAATGCTGCGGGTGGCTCAGATAGCAGGACTCACGCGACGCGGCGAGTTCGAGTTGGTTGACTTGCGCGCACTTGTTCTCGATATAGGGGCGCTTTATGCGCCGCTGGCCGAAAGCCGCGGAGCCACGTTGACAATGCTGGCCGGGGAGCAATCGATCGTTCGTGCCGATCGCGCATTGCTGTTCGAGATGCTTGCCAATCTTGTGACCCATTCGATTGGTCGGGTGTCTCATGGCGTGAACGTGCGGCTGGAACTTAGGCTGACCGACAACGGCCCGTGCCTCATGATTGCGAGTGATAAAGCGGATCACGAGGCGGTGAGCGCCGAGCACGAACTCGGCCCTTCGCTCAAAGGAGGCGCCTACCCAAATCGATACATGGGGCTCAGTGTCGCCTGGGCTGTTGCAAGAATGCATGGCTTCGTCTTGCGGCTCGGGTGCGACGAGCCGAGCGTGATGGTTGATTGCTGGCCGCAGATGTCATTTCATTTCTGAGGCATTGCCGCTCGGCGCGCTGTGACAAAACATCGCGCAAGTCCATGGGCGGTGTGGGTTGCTGGACACATCAAAATTGAAATACTGTCTTTTAGATGCCTCGTCGGCGGAGGCCACTATATTGCGTGGGTCTGCATCATCAGACGATTCAGAGCGTCGTGCCAGGCGCGATAGAACACGCATCATAAATAAGAGACAGGATAACTATGAGAAAGAAAGCCATAGCGGGAATTTCCCTAGCGTTGATTGCGGGTGCGGCGCACGCGGATGACAGCAGTAGCGTTACGCTCTACGGAATTCTCGATGCCGCGGTGGGGACAATCGAACACAGCGGGAATGCGAGTGCATCCTTCCCGGCAACGGTGAACCCCGTCAGCAAGGTGGGGGTGGGTACCCCTAATTCGGTAACGGGCATGTTCAACGGCGGTATATCTGATTCACGCTGGGGCATTCGCGGCAACGAAGATCTTGGTGGAGGCTGGAGCGCATTCTTCGATCTCGAGTCTGGCTTCAATGTGCCGACTGGCCAGGTCAATAACGCCGCGGCGTCTATTGCCAGCGGTAACAAAAATTCGTTTGGAGCAGCATCGGCACTCAGCGGACAGCTCTTTAATCGCGGCGCCTACGTAGGATTGCGCAACGATCAATATGGCTCGCTGGCGCTCGGCCGGACGCCCACGCTCGGTCTCGATACACTCGCTAACTACGACCCCTTATTCACGGCGCAATTGTTCTCCCCTCTTGGTTTCTCTGGATCGTATTCCGCGGGCGGGATCACCGAGGGTTCGCGCACGGATAACAACATCAAGTACACGAACAAAATCGGTGACGTGAATGTCGGACTGTCGTACAGCCTCGGCGGTCAGGCGGGTAGTTTTAGCGCAGGCGAAACGTACGGCGCAAACCTTGGCTATGAAACCCATAATTTGGGCGTACAGGCGGTTTACTACGCTGCGCGCGACGCGGTTCACTCTGGCGCTATCGTGGGCTCGACCGTGGCCGGTAACGTCGGAAACTTGTCGTTGGCAGACGACCAAGGGTTTCTGCTTGCGGCCAAGTACTCGATCGGCGCATTGACGCTTAAAGGCGGCTACGAGCACTATGAGTTGAGTCGGCCGAGTGATCCGAGCGTATACAACACCAGCGCAAATGGCTACAGCTATTACGGCTACGCCGGCACACTGATTCCCATGGCCTATGCGCAAGTGTCGAACGTCTACTTTCTCGGCGGTGATTACAAGATCACACCGGCGTTCGACGTGGCCGCAGGCGTCTAC
>JAXDQB010000446.1:0-6807 GCA_034668065.1 Paraburkholderia sp. | reverse complement strand
GTCGACCGCGCGTGCGAAGGAAAGCGTCGATATGAACGACACCCATCAAAGGGCGCTCATCTATATGGCGCGCACCCCCGACGAAGCGCTCGCCGCCCATTTGGAGAGCCGCGGCTGGAGCATCTCGATTGCTCGCTCGCCGAGCGAGGCCGCTCGGGCGACAAGACCGGATATTCCCTGCGCAGGCCTTGTCGACGCCACGCGTCTTACCGGTCGAGATCTCGCCGCGCTCGAGGCAAGCTTGCGCCAGCAGCAGATCGGCTGGATCGCGCTCGCAAGTCCGGACCGGCTCGACGAGCCCGACGTCCGGCGATTGATTCGCAACTACTGCTTCGACTACGTGAAGCTCCCGGTCGCGCATCCGACCGTCGACTATCTGTTGAGCCACGCGTTTGGAATGGTGTCGCTGTGCGACCTTGACATGGTGGCCGGCCTTGCGGCGGCCGGCGAAGACGAGATGGTCGGCACGTGCGAAGCGATGCAACAGCTCTTCCGCACGATCCGCAAGGTCGCGAACACGGACGCCTCCGTGTTCATTTCCGGCCAATCGGGAACCGGCAAGGAGCTGACGGCACTGGCGATTCACGAACGCTCTCCGCGCCGCAAGGCGCCGTTCGTCGCCATCAACTGCGGCGCGATCCCGCACCATCTCTTGCAGTCGGAACTGTTCGGCTACGAGCGTGGCGCCTTCACGGGCGCCCACCAGCGCAAGATTGGCCGCGTCGAGGCCGCACACAGCGGCACACTCTTTCTCGACGAGATCGGCGATCTACCGCTCGAAAGCCAGGCGAGCCTGCTGCGCTTCTTGCAGGAGGGGAAGATCGAGCGTCTCGGCGCGCGCGAATCGATTACGGTCGATGCGCGAGTGATCTCGGCCACGCACGTCGATCTGGAAAGCGCAATGCGGGAAGGACGATTTCGCGCGGACCTGTTCCATCGCCTGTGCGTGCTGCGGATTGACGAGCCGCCGTTACGCGTGCGCGGCAAGGACATTGAAATCCTCGCCCATCACATCCTGAACAAGTTCAAGACCGACAGTTCCCGCAAGATTCGCGGTTTCGCGCCGTCGGCCATTGAAGCCATGTACAGCTACGGTTGGCCGGGCAACGTACGCGAGATGATCAACCGCGTGCGGCGTGCGATCGTGATGGCCGAAGGCAAGCTGATCACGGCTGAAGATCTCGATCTCGCGCCGTTCACCGCGCAGGAAACGACGACGCTCGCGCAGGCGCGGGACACGGCCGAAAAGCGCGCGATCGAGGCCGCACTGCTACGCCATCGACACCGTCTCAACGAAGCTGCGACAGACCTCGGCATTTCACGCGTGACGCTCTACCGTTTGATGGCTGCGCACGGGTTGCGCGACGGCGTGACGCAAGAGCAAGACAAACCCGCCGTGCCCCCGGGCCTGCCAGGGCTGGCCGAGCGGCCCGGCAGGCCACCGAACGGCGAGGCCCGCCGCGAGTAAGACGTTACGTTCATGCGCACATTGATGGATTTCCCACAGCGGCCTCGCCCCGTGCGACATGTGCGAGCGCTGGCGCAAATGGAAGAGAAAGCGGGGGGCGGGCAGCCGCGAAGGAAGCCGAATGCGCGTCGAGTAGAATTGACGCCGATTCGGCTCTTCAGCCGGCCTCAAGCTAACGCTTTTCTCAATGACGACGCTGACACTGATCGTCGCCCGCGCGCGCAATGGCGTGATCGGCCGCGACAACCAACTGCCCTGGCATTTGCCCGAGGACCTTGCCTTCTTCAAGCACACGACGATGGGCGCGCCCATCATCATGGGCCGCAAGACGCACGAATCGATCGGCCGGCCTTTGCCCGGGCGGCGCAACATCGTCGTGACGCGCCACGCGTCACGACGCTTCGAGGGCTGCGAAACGGCAACGAGCATGCGTGAAGCGCTCGCGCTCGCGGCAGCCGATAACGCCCCCGAGGCTTTCCTGATCGGCGGCACGGAGCTCTACAAGGAGGGCATCGAGTTCGCGGACAAGCTCATCGTCACTGAAATCGCCGCGGACTTTGACGGCGACGCAACGTTTCCCGCGGCCGATCCCGCGAAATGGCAGCCTGTATCGCGCGAGACGTACCGCAAGGAAGGCGTCGACGGCTTCGATTACGCACGTGTTGTCTACCGGCGTGTCGCATGCATTAATTGAGCGACGACGTGGCATGACTGCACGCATACCACGTCGTGCATCAACGTTCTTAATCGGCCCGCCACGCGGCTCTCGGGAACGCTCGGCGAACGTCGAGCCGCCGGGCGTGTGCGCTCATTGACCGGCCACGGTCATGCGTTCGATGAGAATCGAGCCTGTCTGCTTCGTGCCGCGCACGATCGTATCGGCCCCGATCGCGACGATATGGCGGAACATCTCCTGCAGCGTGCTCGCTACGGTGATCTCCTCGACGGCGTACTGAATCTTGCCGTTCTCCACCCAGAAGCCCGAGGCGCCGCGCGAATAGTCGCCCGTCACATAGTTGACACCCTGCCCCATCAACTCGGTCAGTAAAAGTCCCGTACCGAGCTTTTTGAGCATGGCCTCGAAGTCGTCGTCCTCGCTCGTCGCCGAACTCCTCAACGAAAGATTATGCGAACCGCCGGCGTTGCCCGTGGTTTGCATGCCGAGCTTGCGCGCCGAATAGGTCGAGAGGAAATAGCCTTCGACAACGCCATCCTTCACGACCGCGCGCCGCGTCGTACGCACGCCCTCCTCATCAAACGGTGCGCTGCCCATCGCACCTGCCACGTGCGGGTCTTCGACGATCTGCACGTGCGGCGCGAACACCTGCTTGCCGAGACTGTCGACGAGAAACGACGTCTTGCGATAGAGCGCGCCGCCGCTCGTCGCCTGGACGAAAGCACCGAGCAAGCCCGCGGCGAGCGGCGCCTCGAAGAGCACCGGCACCTTGCGCGTATCGAGGCGCCGCGCGTTGAGCCGCGCGAGCGCGCGTTCGGCCGCGTAGCGCCCGATCGCTTCGGGCGCGGCGAGCTCCGCTGCATTGCGCTTCGACGAATACCAGTCGTCGCGCTGCATATTGCGGCCACTTCCGGCGATCGGCGCGCAGGCAACGTAGTGTCGCGAATACGGATAGCCGGCGAGAAAATCGCGGGTTGTCGCCAGCACGAATTGCGAGTGCTGCGCGGAGACGCTCGCCCCCTCCGAGTTGCGGATCTGCGGGTGGGTGGCGAATGCGGCGTCCTCGGCGCGGCGCGCGAGCTCCACCGCCTCGTCGGCGCTCAAATGCCACGGGTGATACAGATCGAGATCGCGCGGCGCGGTCTCGAGCAGTTCAGCCTCGGCGAGCCCCGCGCAATGATCCTCAGCGGTGAAGCGGGCGATGTTGTAGGCCGCTGCGACAGTATCGCGCAGTGCCTCCTTCGAAAAATCAGACGTGCTCGCGTTGCCGCGCTTCGCGCCGATGAAGACCGTTACGCCGACCATCTTGTCGCGGTTGTGCTCGATCGTCTCGACCTCGCCTCGACGGACCGTGACCGACAAGCCGTCGCCTTCGGAGATTTCGGTGGCCGCGTCCGTCGCACCGAGCGATTTCGCGTGGCGAAGGATGTCAGACGCGATCTCCTTCAGTTCGTCTTGCGTGTGCGGGAAAAAGCGTTGTGAGGTATCGGTGTCCGCTGCCATCGTGATTGCCATCCGGTGTAGAGCTTTCTGGGTGAGGCGCATTATCGTTCCGCCGCCCGGCATCTGCCCGGACGTCGGGGTACGGCTCGCGCGCGCCTTCGGTTTCGCATCCCGCGATCATATCAAGCTCCGCGCAGATGCAGGTTGGTGAGCGAAGCGGCGCACTCCCCGGCACTGTTACCGCATGCGCGCACGCTACAATAACGGCATGACACGTAAAACCCGCATTACACCGATGGAGCCGGCCGTCGCCGGCCTCGACGACGACGATCTGGACGCTCGCCCGAGCAAGTCGCAGTTAAAACGCGAGATGCATGCGCTGCAGGTGCTTGGCACCACGCTCGTCGAGCTGCCCAAAGACGCACTAAAACGGATGCCAATGCCAGAGGGCCTGGCCGACGCTGTGCGCGCCGCGCGCTCCATCACCGACCACGAAGGCAAGCGCAGGCAGATGCAGTACATCGGCCGCGTGATGCGTACGCTCGCCGATAAGGAAACGGCCGCGCTGCGCACGGCACTCGAGGTTCACCGCGGCGTCAACAAGGCCGAGACGGCGCGACTGCATTGGATCGAGCAAGCGCGCGAGCGGCTGCTCGCCGACGACGACGCGTTCACCGCGTTCGTGCGCGAATATCCCGCCGCTGACGCGCAGACGGGCCGTACGTTGATCCGCAATGCCCGCAAGGAAGCGCAGCAAGGCAAGCCGCCGCGCTATTTTCGCGAGTTGTACCAATGGATCAAAACGGCGAGCGCAAGCAACGCGGCGCACGGGGACCACGCCGATCCGGAAAGCTCAGCAACGGAAGACGACGATGACGACATCTAACCGAAGCCACCCCGATGAAATCATGATCGGCCTCGTCTCGATCAGCGACCGTGCAACGAGCGGCGTATACGAGGACAAGGGCATTCCCTCGCTCGAGGCTTGGCTGCAAAAGGCGCTCGCGTCGCCCTGGCGGGCCGAGAAGCGGCTGATTCCCGACGATGCGGCATCGATTTCGGCAACGCTCATCGAACTCGTCGACGAAATCGGGTGCGACCTCGTGCTGACGACGGGCGGCACCGGCCCCGCGCGGCGTGACGTCACGCCTGAAGCTACGCTTGCGGTATCCACGAAAGAGATGCCCGGCTTTGGCGAACAGATGCGTCAGATTAGCCTGCGCTTCGTGCCGACGGCGATCCTGTCGCGGCAGGTCGCGGTGGTGCGCGAGACGACCGGGCATGCGGCGCTGATCGTGAATCTGCCCGGCCAGCCGAAGTCGATTCAGGAAACGCTGGAAGGCGTGCGCGACGAATCCGGCGCCGTGCTGCTGCCGGGCATCTTCGCAGCGGTGCCATACTGCATCGACCTGATTGGCGGACCGTACGTGAGCACGAACGCCGAGATCGTTGCCGCCTTCCGCCCGAAGAGCGCGCAGCGGCCGCCGCGCGAATGATCAGAAGGCGAAGGCTAGCTGCCCTCGGCAGCCACGCCCGGCGCAACGAGAAAGTGCTGGCGGTAATATTTCAGCTCGTCTATCGACTCATGAATGTCGGCAAGCGCCGTATGCATCGCCCGTTTCTGAAAGCCTTTGTAGACGGTGGGTTGCCAGCGTCGGCAAAGTTCTTTGAGCGTGCTCACGTCGAGATTGCGGTAATGGAAAAACCGCTCGAGTTCGGGCATCCAGCGCGCCATGAAGCGGCGGTCCTGGCAAATCGAATTGCCGCACATCGGCGACTTGCCGGGTGGGACGTAAGCCGAGAGGAACGCGCGGATCTGTTCGGCGGCTTCCTCCTCGGTGGTGGTGGAGGCGCGTACGCGCTCGATGAGCCCCGATCGGCCATGCGTCTTCTTGTTCCACTCGTCCATCTTGTCGAGCGATTCGTTGCTCTGATGAATGGCAAGCACCGGCCCCTCGACCATCTTATCGAGGGTGGAGTTGGTGACGACGACGGCGATTTCTATGATGCGGTCAGTGTCGGGTTCGAGCCCCGTCATTTCCATGTCGAGCCAGACGAGATTCATCTCGCTGCGCACGAGCGTCGGCTCGCCGACAGGTTCGAGGGTGTCAGTCATGAAGGCATCCAGGGTTGTGAAGCGAGGCAGGCAATCCGCAACGTGCTGCCGTGGTTCGGGCCGCCGCAATTGCCGATTTACTCGGGATTCCGGCGAAACTCTATAATTGTCGCATAGACACAACGGACTTCTGCGATGTCATCTCTTTACCTCACCGTCGTATTCGCAGCTACCGTGCTCGCCATGGTCGGCACAAAACTCTGGCTCGCCGCGCGTCAGACCCGCTTCGTCGCGGCCCATCGAGGCGAGGTGCCCCGGCAGTTTGCCGGAACGATCGGGCTCCCCGCTCACCAGCGCGCGGCCGACTACACCATCGAACGCACACGCCTTGGCATGCTTGAAGTCGTCGTGGGCGCAGCCGTGACAGTCGGCCTTACGCTGCTCGGCGGCGTGCAAGCCCTCGACGTCGCGGTTACCGGCGTGCTCGGCCACGGATATGGGGCACAGATCGCGCTTGTTGCGGTCGTCATCGCGATCACGAGCGTCATCGACATCCCCTTCGACTACTACCGGCAATTCGTCGTCGAAGAGCGCTTTGGCTTCAACAGGATGACGAAGGCGATCTTCTTTGCCGATCTCGCAAAAGGGACGGCGCTTGGTGCCATGATCGGCCTGCCACTGCTCTTCGTCATGCTGTGGCTCATGCAGAAGGCAGGCAGCCTCTGGTGGCTCTGGGCATGGATTGTGCTCGTCGCTTTCCAACTGCTCGTTCTGGTGCTCTACCCCACTGTCATCGCGCCGCTTTTCAACAAGTTCGAGCCGCTCGCCGATGACGCGCTGAAGGGCCGGATCGAAGCACTGATGAAGCGCTGCGGCTTCGCCGCCAAGGGCCTATTCGTGATGGACGGCAGCCGCCGCTCCGCTCACGGCAACGCCTATTTCACGGGTTTTGGCGCGTCCAAGCGCATCGTCTTCTTCGATACGCTGCTCGCGCGCCTGAGCGGCAGTGAGATAGAAGCGGTGCTCGCCCACGAACTCGGCCATTTCAAGCGCCGTCATGTCGTCAAACGCATGGTTGTCACCTTCGCGATCAGCTTGGTCCTCCTCGCGCTTCTCGGCTGGCTCACGCAGTGCACTTGGTTTTACGAAGGGCTTGGTGTTGAG
>JAXDQB010000445.1:0-3659 GCA_034668065.1 Paraburkholderia sp. | reverse complement strand
GGCGAGCGGGACGATCCGCTGGTTGGCCATGGTAGCGCGTTCGACGTAAAGCGCGCGACGGGCAAGGCCTAATTCGTCCAGCACCCGCCGCACCTTGTCGAAGTTGCGGCCGAGCTTCATGACGACGGCAGCATCCGCATCGGCGAGCCGCCGGCGCAACTCGTCTTCAGGCAAGACGCCAGACAGCACGGACAAACTTTGGTTGCGATAAACGAGCGGCGCACCGAGCACGGCCGCACCGCCCAGCATCGAACAGACGCCCGGCACCACTTCGACTTCGAAGCGCGGTGCGAGGCGATCGTGCAGGTACATGTAGGAGCCATAGAAAAACGGATCGCCTTCGCAGATGACGGCGACGTCGCGGCCTGCATCGAGATGAGCGGAGACCAGTGCGCAAGCCGTGTCGTAGAAGTCAGCGATGATCGTCTCGTACGAGAGCGGCGGAGCAAGCGTCTCGGTCGTCACGGGGTAAACGAGCGGCAGGCGTTCCTGCGCTTCGTTTAAATGCGCTTCGACAATTCCAAAAGCATTGCCTTTCTTCCCTTTTGCGACAAAATACGCCACCACAGGGGCGGCTTTGAGCAGTCGCACGGCTTTCAGCGTAAGCAACTCGGGGTCGCCCGGGCCTACGCCGATGCCGTAAAGACGTCCCGGATTGGCCATCATTCGGCCTCCGACGCGAGCGCATTGACGGCGGCTGCGGCCATTGCGCTTCCCCCGCGCCGGCCTTCGACGATCACATAGGGCACGCCACGGCTGTCGGCTCCCAGCATCGCTTTCGATTCCGCAGCACCGACGAAGCCGACTGGAAAGCCGAGGATCAGCGCGGGCCGGGGGGCGCCAGCATCGAGCATTTCGAGTAGATAAAAGAGGGCGGTCGGCGCGTTGCCGATGACGACCACGCTTCCCTCAAGATGGGGCCGCCAGAGCTCCAGCGCGGCAGCGGAGCGCGTGTTGCCGAGCTTGTGCGCGAGCTCAGGCACGGCGGGCTCGCCGAGTGTGCAAAGCACGCGGTTTGCCGCGGGAAGCCGCGCCCGCGTGACACCTTCCGCGACCATACGGGCATCGCACAGGATGGGGGCGCCGTTGGCGAGCGCCGTGCGGCCCGCAGTGCCTGCACCCGCGGAAAACCGTAGAGCGTCGACGATTTCGACCATCCCGCAGGCGTGAATTACGCGTACCGCCAGCTTTTCGAGATCGGGCGGAATGCGGGAGAGGTCGGCCTCTGCGCGTATCGTCGCAAAAGACTCGCGGTAGATGGCTTGGCCGTCACGGACATAGTCAAGCATGAGAATGGCTCCGGGCCGCCGCGCGGATCAGCTGTGCGGCCTGTTCAATGGTCAGATGAGCCGCAATGCGCCGGCCGAAGCGACGCGCGGCATGGGTGCATGTATCGGTCTCGGGCGCGCGAGTGTACGCCGTTTCCTGTTCGGAGTCCGCTGGCCGTCGATAAAGATCGTAGCGGCCGGGTTCGACCGCGAGCAGCGTGAACGGCGCGCAATGAGCGGCGGCGCATGAGCGGATGCAGCCGCTCAAGTGAACCTCGACACGGGCCGGCAAGTGCTGCGACAGATTCAGCGCGTCCGCTTTCGTGTCGGCGCAGCTCTTGGCGCAGCCCGCCGAACCCGCGCAGGCCACCATCGCCGCAAGAGGATGGGCCGCATCGCGCATCAATCCAAGTGCATCCAGACCGTTCTGCGCGTGCGCCACGGACGGCTGCGCGACATCCGGCAGCAGCACGCTTTGCCACGGCGTCATGTTTACCGTCCCATTTCCGTGTTCGTTCGCGAGCCGGGCGAGGCCACGCAATGTCGCGGCGTCGATGCGGCCGAGGGGCGGTTGGCCGCCGACATGCCACAGATCGCCGGTTCGCTGCCGATGCGCGCCGAATCGCAACCCGGGATCGGCATCCGCGCGCCGCCACTCGTCGACATCCGCTGCGCGTCGCAGAGGAGAATCGATGCGCGCAGATACCTGTTCCAGGATTGCGTCGTGGCTGTACGTGTCGAGGACATGGCGCATGCGTGTGTCATCGGGCTGAGCCAGATCGAGAAATGTGTGCAGCAGCGCGCGGATCAGCGCGAGCACCTGCGGAGGACGTACGGCGGCAAGTGCGCAGCGATGGCTGGTGGACGGATGGCCGGCGAGCCCGAATGCGAACCACGGCTCGTCGCCGTGCGCCGGCATGGCGGAGAGCCAGATGTCGTGTGGATGATCGACCATCGCCAGGCGCTCTCCGCCGTCGAGCATAAGGGCGAATTTCGGCGAAAGCGCTGTCAGCCGAGGCTCGCTCTGCAGCAGCGAGAGAATCGCCGCGGCGAGTGGCCTCGTATCGTACGACGCTTGAGCATCGCGGCCGGCGGCCGGGCTGATCATCAAGTTGCGAACATCGTCGGCGGACGCGGTTGTCGGCACCGATTGCGATTGAGCCTGCGTCCCGGAAAGCGGCTGACGAAGAGCGACTTGCGGCCCCGGTCCAAGCCCAGCGCGCAGCAACCGCTCGCTCAAAGACGCTTCATGGCCTTCACGCACGCCACGCAATTGCAGGTTTGCCCGATTCGTCACCTCGACGACGCCCAAGGTGTGGATGTCCACCGCCTCGGCGATGGCGAGCATCTGATCGGCACGCAACTCGCCGCCGGGCAGCTTGATCCGGCATAGCCCGCCGTCGCGCGCCGCGACAATGCGCGAGAGCGCTGGACAGGCCGAAGGCCGTGAAGGAGGGGACGGATCGTGGCTCAAAGCTAAACGGGGTTAGGCGTCGCTCAAGGGCCAGGTTGTCTCTTTGCGGAGAAAACGCGCACCGATGCAACGCGCCCGGTGATGGCTTGCTCGAACGATCTTGCCGGCATGTATCCTGGTTCGCAGGTTGTTGTCCGCACCGGTTTTCCCGGCGGGCCAACGGGATTTGGCGGCACGCTCGCTTATTGCGCGGGCGGCCACTGTTCGACTGTGTTCCCTTTCCGGCCGGGAAGGGCACCGGCGAAGCGGTATTATGCCGCTTTTCGTAGCGGCCACGGAGCCCGCGGCCTGACTGGCGGCGGGGTGCTGACCGATTTTGGATGGAAAAGGATGATGCGATGCCGGCTTGGCTGACCGTGGTGGGAATTGGCGAAGACGGGTTTGCCGGTCTGGGCCGCGCCGCGCGGCGGGCGCTCCTTGACGCTGCGGTCATCGTGGGCGGGGATCGTCACTTGGCGATGCTGCCGCCACGGATCGGCGCGCGGCGCGAACCGTGGCCGCGGCCGTTCGACGTTGCTCCCGTGCTTGCACACCGCGGGTCACGGGTATGCGTGCTGGCGAGCGGCGATCCGATGCTGTTCGGCGTGGGCGCGACACTTGTACGGGAAGTGCCCATCGATGAACTGCGCGTGCTGCCGGCGCCCTCGTCTCTGTCGTTGGCCGCTGCGCGACTTGGCTGGCCGATTCAGGATGTGGCGGTGGTGTCGCTCGTCGGTCGGCCCCTCGCCGCATTGAATAGGCATCTGCACGACGGTGGCCGCCTTTTCGTATTGAGCCGGGATGGCGATTCGCCGGCCGCAATCGCTGCGCTGCTCCGTGCGCGTGGGTTTGGTGCGACGCAAATGCGCGTATTCGAGCACCTCGGCGGTACGCGGGAAAGGCGGTTAGATGCGTGCGCCGACGCCTGGCAAGCGGCC
>JAXDQB010000444.1:0-6556 GCA_034668065.1 Paraburkholderia sp. | reverse complement strand
CCCTGATGGCCAAGCTTGGCGTCGGGCTACCCGAGTTGCAGGTGACATTTTCGATCCTTGTCTTTCTGCAGGCATTTTTCTCACCATTTCAGGGCGCCTTGATCGATCGCTTCGGTGCGCGGACGCTGATTTCGATCGGCACACTGCTTTCCGGCGTGAGCTGGGTCCTCGCGGCGCATGCCACCAGTGCGACGATGCTGTATCTCACCTACGGTGGCCTCGGTGGGCTCGGTACGGGCATCGTCTATGTGGGTGTGGTCGGCGTCGTTGTGCGCTGGTTTCCGGATAATCGTGGCTTCGCCGCCGGCATGGTGGCAGCAGGCTACGGCATGGGAGCGATCGTAACGACGTTTCCGGTCACGTCGACACTCGCCTCGCACGGCATCGACTACACGCTCGGACTCTTTGGCGCGATCTTTGCGGTGGTCGGCGTTCTCGCGGCGCAGGGCCTTCGTTCGGCACCGCAGACGCTCAACGATGAACAGGGGCTTTCGTCCGGCGCGGGCAAAACCCGCGATTTTCGTCCGATGCAGATGCTGAAAACGCCGCTTTTCTGGCTGATGTTCCTGATGATGACCATGATGTCGACGTCTGGGCTGATGGTCACCTCGCAAATGGCCACCTTCGCGACCGACTTCGGCATCAGCAAAGTGCTCGTCTTCGGGCTCGCCGCAATACCGCTCGCGCTCACCATTGACCGTTTCGCCAACGGGCTCACGCGGCCGCTCTTCGGCTGGGTTTCCGATCGGCTCGGACGCGAAAACACGATGACGTTCGCATTCGCGCTCGAAGGGATCGCCATGACGCTGTGGCTTCTGACTCGCAATGACCCCACGCTGTTCGTCCTGCTCTCGGGTGTCGTGTTTTTCGGCTGGGGCGAAATCTTTTCGCTGTTCCCCTCCACGCTTACGGATACGTTCGGCAACCGCTTCGCTACCGCGAACTACGGTTGGCTCTACATCTCCTTCGGCATCGGCTCGATCTTTGGTGGCCCGCTCGCAGCGCTGCTCCACCAGCATGCCGGCAGCTGGATTCCCGTCTTCGGCTGCGCGATCGTGCTTGATCTCACGACAGCATTGCTCGCCATCGCCGTACTCAAACCGATGCGCGCGCGCTTCCTCGCACGCGAACGGGCAATGGTAAGCGGTGTGGCGACGGCCGCACGCTGAATAAACTTTTGCGGTATCCTTGCGCCTGTCCTGCTGCATTGCAGCACTGAAGCGCAATTGACAGGCACGTTGGATGCACGGGTTGTGTATCGCTATGCGCCTGTCCGCGCGCGGCGCTCGGGGTCCCGCCCCGAGGACGCCCAGCGCGGCGCCAGGCGTCAGTGGTAAATCAGTTATTGCATAACCCGTTCGAATCCGTATCGTGTCCCGTCCAAAATTCCTTCCCGACAATTTCACGCTTGCGCTTGTCGGAACCGTGGTTTTCGCCAGCCTGCTTCCTTGCCGCGGCGAGACAGCCGTAGCCGTCGGTTGGGTTACCGACCTTGCAATTGCACTGCTTTTTTTCCTGCACGGCGCGAAACTGTCGCGCGAAGCCATCGTCTCCGGTGCGACTCATTGGCGCCTGCATGTGCTGGTATTGCTGAGCACGTTCGTCCTCTTCCCTCTATTAGGCCTCGCGTTCAAGCCTCTGCTGTCGCCACTTGTCACGCCGACGATTTATGCCGGCATCCTGTTCCTCTGCACGCTGCCCTCGACGGTGCAATCGTCGATCGCATTCACGTCGATGGCGAAAGGGAACGTTCCAGCTGCTGTCTGCAGCGCCTCGGCCTCGAGCCTGCTTGGCATCTTCATCACGCCCGCGCTTGCGAGTATTGTCGTCGCCGGCCACGCCGGATCAGCCTCGGCCTGGCACACGGTCGGCAACATCGTGCTGCAACTGCTGGTGCCCTTCGTCTGCGGACAGTTGCTGCGACCGGCGATAGGAGGATGGATCGAGCGCAACCGCAGCGTCGTTCGCATCGTCGATCAAGGCTCGATCCTGCTCGTCGTGTATTCGGCTTTCAGCGAAGCCGTCAACCAGGGCTTGTGGCATCGCGTTCCGCTTTCGGCTCTCGGTGGCCTGCTGATCGTCAACGCCGTTCTGCTTGCTGCCGCACTCATCATTACGGCAATGGCGAGCAAGTGGCTGGGCTTCGCACGCGAGGATCGCATCACGATCATCTTTTGCGGCTCAAAAAAGAGTTTGGCCGCTGGCATCCCGATGGCGAAGGTCATCTTCGCCTCGCATGCCGCCGGCGCGGCGGTATTGCCGCTCATGCTCTTTCACCAAATACAGTTGATGGTCTGCGCAGCGCTCGCGCAACGCTGGGGTGCCAAGCAAGAGGGCTCGCGCGAAGCGAACGCGAAAAGCGAAGCAGTCCTAACGGATCGGACGACAGTCTGAGTGCACCGCGAAGCGCGCACAAGTGCCGCTCCGTAACGCCCACTCGAGCGAGCATCGCTCGATTTCGCTCATGGTGCTTCATCTGCGGGTGCGATAACGCCGACGGGCGCCGTCGCGTGCATTTCACGCAATGGCGCCCGTTGGGCTGTAAATAGCCGGCTCGGTTTCGGCTCGCCGGGAAACCGGCGTACCGAAACACGAATCAACGGCCGCGATAAGCGTCGTTGGCTTGGTTGGCCTGCATGCGCGGCCCGCCCGATTGCGAGGACACCGATTCCGCACCGCCGACTGCGCTCTCAGTCACCGCCGCGCTGTTCTGTTCCGATGCGAGCGTTTGCGCGCTCTGACCGCGTTGCGACGACGGCGCACCTACTTCAGGGTTATAAAACGGCGCAGGACCGTAACCGCTCGCGAAGGCGGGAGCGGTGAGCGAGGCGGATGCTGCAACCAATAAAGCGGCGATGAGTTTCGTCTTCATGATGAATGGCCTCTGAACTTTCTGAATACTGGAATGCACCTGGACTTGGTCCTTTGCGGCGCGCTGAATTCAACGTTGATGCGAGCAGTGTAGAGGCGGGCCGCACGTAGACAAAGAGGCCTGACGGAACATCACATTTCCTGAAACGAGAACAATCCTTTTGGGGTGCAAGTGCATATAGAAGGCATTAATAGCACGCATAGCCTTAACACATGATGGCAAGTAAAAACGCGCCTTACCAAAAGGGCCAGCAAGATTAAATCGCGACCCATTGACGCAGACATGCGCCGCAGCAACATGCTAAGTTAAACAGCGTCGTCTCGTTGTTCCCGAAGGACAAGGAACAGCGAACCATCGGCGCTGTCGCTTCGGTCCGCTGGCGGCACGTAATCCTTGCCGCGTTCATCTGTACGGGTTGTGATCACCGTTTCTCAACGGCACGACCTGCGTGGTCACGCTGCAACTCCCGATAGCATGCTCGCTTCAAAAGGAAGGTTGTAGATGAAATATGAAGACGCCCTGCCAAAATTCATCAAAAGGCGACTCGAGCAAGTGATAGAGATGGCCGAGCTGCTCGGTCTTCTGGTCATTGGCGTCGGAACCGTCCTGGCGATGGCGCATCTGATCTGGAAGATGGCTGCGGCAGCAAACGTCACACTGACAGATCTGCTGCTCATGTTTCTCTACCTGGAAGTGTTCGCGATGGTCGGGCAATACCTGAAGGCTGGGCAATTGCCGGTGCGTTTTCCGCTCTACATTGCAATGGTTTCCATTGCGCGAGACCTGATTCTGCGCACTGGCGCCAATAGCGAACTGCATCTGGTCGCGTCAGCCGGTGCCATCGTGCTGATAGCCGTTGCCGTGCTGGTGATTCGCTATGGGCAGGCGAAGTATCCGAGCAATCGTGTTGAACGACGCGACGAGGGCGCGCGTTGACCTATTGAACAACGGCCTCTCTGCTTCCATTCCGAAAGCCTATTAACGGGCATCGAAACGGCGTGTTTGCAAATCCAGGCGATATCCATTCGGACTCCTTATCAAGGAAGCGCATAAATACTCTCTGAATGATAAAAACAATTTACGCGCCTGGCAATTTGAAAAGGTGCAAGGCGCCCCTTGTTTTGGGGCGACCAAATCTTATTTCCCAATACGTGGGGAATTATTTCCAGGTTGCAAAAGGCACCGCTGGCATCGCGTTCTTCTCGACTGCTCGCCGCCCCGCGCGACCTCGATCACTTATTCCGGTGCGCCCCACGCAATTCCGAGAATTGCCAAGCCAGTAGCCCTGGCAGAAGAATGAACAAATCACGGATACGGCGGGCTCCGGCGAGTGCCAGGCTCGTCTGCGGATCGAGGCCGAGCGCACCGCCGATCAGCAAAAACCCGCCCTCCTGAACACCAAGGGCACCCGGAACAAAGAAGGCGACGCTGCTCAACGCCTGAATCAACGACTCGAGAACGAGCGCCTTGAGAAAGCTCGCTTGAGTCCCCAGAAAATACAGGGCGAGCCAAATTTCGAGTGCCGTTGCACAGAACTGAAACGACTGCCAGACAAACAGGTAACTCATCACAATCCGGCGCCGGCGCCAGATGAACCTGATCGACTGGTCCGTTCGCGCAGACTCGCCGACGAGCCCCGCCAGCTTGCCGCTCGTTACACGATTGAAGAAGTGCGCGAGCCGCTCGAACGGACTCGCGTGATGCATAAGCGAAAACAGCACCAGCACGGGGGCGAGCACGACAACACCCCACGTTATATGCGCTGCAAGGTGCATCGAGGGGGAAGCTGCACGGTCGACGAGGTAGCCAATGCCGGCAACGGCGAAGAGCAACTGGCTAATCAGCGTAAGCTGCGTGTCGACGACGAGGCTCGCCACCACGGTGGATGGCCGCATGCCCCAACGCCTCATCATCCGAAACGTCACGATCTCGCCGCCGATTCGAGCCACGGGCAGCATGCCGTTCACAGATTCGCGGATCCACACCCAACGTAGCACGGCGGCCAGGTTGGGCCGCATGGCGCCCCGCATCAGCGTCTGCCAGCCCTTTGCGTTGGCGAGCATCGGCAATAGATGCGCCATCGCGGCCAGCACAAGCCCTCCCCCAGCGGCGCGCATCATCCCTAGCACCGCCCCGGCGTTCTCGCGCCAAAGCAGCCAAAGCGCGACACCCAAGCCGACTATTGCCGCTATCCGGCCTAAATGCTTCATCATGCCGTCGGCGCGGGAGCTGTATTAGCGACCGGCGCCCGCCATTGGCGGCGACACAGGTGCGCCCCGACACTCGCTTGGCCGGCACGGCCCTCAAGAGCCGTTTGAGTCATCCCCTATTTGTCCTGCACGGGACGCAGCAGGCCATTGCGGTCCACTTCAAAGTAGGCGCCGCGCCAAACCACGCGGGTTGAAAAGAAACTCGCGATCAAAACCGCAAACGAGGCCATATCCCGTAACGGCAGCAGATATAGATCGCGGCCGGATTGTCGCAAAGCGGAATCCGACTGAACCGTCAGCACGGCCCGTACGGACAGCGCAGCCAGTACGAGCATCCACGCCCAATTGGCACCACCGGAAAGCAAAAGTGCCAGCGAGGCGAGCGGAAACGGATGAGTCAGCGCCGAGCCCAAATGGCCCGCTGGGTCGACTGCACGAATGGTGCGGCTCCAGCGTAGTTCATGCGCGGCGAGTGCGGCAGCACTCTTTTCATCGCATGTATGCAAAACCACGAGCGGTGGAATGGCCACTTTCTCGCCGGCCGCGCGAACAGCCTCACCTATCGCATTATCTTCGGCCAGAAGACTCGCAAACTGGGCAAAGCCGCCGATCTTCTCGAGCGTGGCGCGGCGCGTAGCGATGGTCTGGCCAAAGCAAGGTCGCGCAAGGCCAAGCGCGAGACCCGTGATGACGCTCGGGAGAAAGTGATAATTGATGGCCAAGGCCGATAGACGCGGCCACAATCCCGGAGCGGGCCGGCCACGATAGACACATGTCACGAGGCCGACGTCGGGCTTGTGCAACTCGCCAATCACATGACGAAGGTAGTCGGGAGCCGCGCTGACGTCGCTATCGGCGAAGACCAGTAAATCGTGTTGCGCATGCGACATCATGTTAATGATGTTGCTGACTTTCCGATTCGGTCCGTGCATGCGGGCGTCGGTCACTACGGTAATGTGGGCATCCGGATGGAGCTGCCGAAGCGTCTCGACAACCTTCAGCGCGGGGTCCGCGCTGTCATGTACGCCAAACAGAAACTGTATGGGCCCCGGATAGTCCTGCTGGCAAAAGCTGGTCAGATTGTCAATCAGCTTCCATTCATCGCCGTGCAGCGGCTTGACAATTGTGACAGGAGGGAAGCTTTTGGGTGCCGAGGTGGGCTGAGCAAAGAAGCGGCTAACCAGAACCGTCGCCAGCAACGTGTAGGCGATCCCTAACAACGCGCTCACGCCAAATAAGGCAGCCATCGCCATAAACAGGATGTGAACGGCATGGGGAACGTCGGCACGAACGAGCAGTTCAAGCGCCGTTGCCAAGCCGACCAAGCAGACAAGCCACGTCATGTGCCTCATATTCGGGCGTTCTGGGAGAAAAAAGGGTGGGCAGGGCCGTCGCGCCCCGTTCAGAAGTCGAACTTTACGCAAATACGCGTGCGTATCGTACAACAGTCCCGATGTCATTTGCTCTTAATTGC
>JAXDQB010000443.1:0-2790 GCA_034668065.1 Paraburkholderia sp. | reverse complement strand
CGATCATACTGACCATGCGCAACTCGCCAAGCATGTCCGGTGTCGTGTCGGGCGTGACGGGGGCTTGCTCGCGGAACTCGACGAGCCTCGAGTTGATTCTGCTGTGCAAAAGAAACTGCTCGTACTGGTCCCGGCTATCCCGGTCCATGCCGCCGCCGGCGTGGCGTGCCGCTTGATAGCGCATGTAAAGCGCGTAGTGTCCTTCGTCGTAATGAAGCGGAGACACCGTCGCTACGAGTGGGGCGTGCTTCGTCCAGACGCGCCGCTGCGTGCGGCTCGGCGTGAATGTCGCGACGGGCACCCGCACGGGCACGCAGGCATGGCAGCCTTCGCAGTAAGGGCGATAGGTGAAGATGCCCGAGCGGCGAAACCCGGCTTTGACGAGCTCCGTGTAAACGTCGGAATTGATCAAATGGCTTGGTGTCGCGACCTGCGAGCGTGCGATGCGCCCCTCCAGATAACTGCAAGGGTAGGGTGCGGTTGCATAGAATTGCAGCGCGGATAGCGGTGAAAGCGGCAGCTCATTCGGGTGAGTCATTGGCGGCTCTCGAAGCATCGTCCTTCGTTATTGCATGCCGCTGCGATGCACGCTTAGCGGGCTTGATCGCCTTGCGCCACACTCGGAAGGACATCGACGAGAGCCGTCTTGTCGAAGTGCCACGGAATCGGGGTTTCGGAGACGGCTGCCTGCACGTGGGCAACAAAAGCTTTGCGCGCGATCTCGCGACCGCCAAGCGACGCCAGATGCGACGTATTCTGCTGGCAGTCTATCATTTCTACCCCATGGCGGCGTAGGTGGCCGACGAGCGTGGCGAGCGCGATCTTGGACGCGTCATTGACCTTTGCGAACATCGATTCGCCGAAAAACATGCGCCCAAGCGACACGCCGTACAGTCCCCCGATGCGCCTGCCGTCTAGCCAGGTTTCGATGCAATGCGCCTCGCCGACGCGATGGAGCGACGAGTACGCGTCGATAATTTCGGCGGTGATCCAGGTGCCGCGCTGCCCACGCCGAGGCGACTGCGCGCAGGCGCGCATGACACCGGCGAAATCGTGGTCGACACGAATTTCCCAGCGTTCGTCGCGCAGCACGCGTCTGAGCGTTTTGCGAAGCGACGGCGAAACCTTGAATTCGCCGGGAACGAGGACCATGCGCGGATCGGGGCTCCACCAGAGGACAGGCTGCCCGTCGGAGTACCAGGGAAAAATTGCGCGACGGTACGCGTCGACGAGCCGCCATGGCAGCAAGTCCGAGCTTGCTGCAAGCAAACCCGGTGCGCCGCTTGCCGCGCCGAGCGCCTGCTCGACGGGTGGAAATGGATCGTCGGGACCGAGCCAGGGAACCATCAGCGAGGCTAAGTCAGCCTTGGCGCAACGAGCGGAAGACGTCGCCCGTGTGCAGACCGTAGTTGCCGGCCTGGCGGTCGGCGAAGAAGAAACGCAGCGTCTGTCCGACGGTGGGGAAAGAGATGTCTTCCCAAGGGATCTCCGCCTCATCGAAAAGGCGCACTTCAAGGCTTTCCTCACCGGCTTCGATATCGAGATCGAGCAGGCGCGCCAAGTAAAAGAGATGCACCTGGTGCACGTGCGGCACGTTGAGCAGCGAAAAAAGGTGTTGGACTTCGACGCGCGCGCCGGCCTCCTCGAGCGTTTCACGTGCAGCGGCCTCTGCCGTCGTCTCTCCGATTTCCATGAATCCGGCGGGCAGCGTCCAATAGCCGTAGCGCGGCTCGATTGCGCGACGGCACAACAGCACCTTCTCTTCCCAGACGGGCACCGTACCCACGACGTTGCGTGGGTTCTGATAGTGCACAGCCCCGCAGTTTTCGCAGACGAAGCGCTCGCGATTGTCCCCGGGCGGGATACGTAGGCTGACCGGATGGCCGCAGGCTGAACAGAATTTCATAGGCTTTGCAGGGGCTGGAGCGCGCGCAACAAGGTGATGCGAGTTTATCACCCAGCAGCCCGAGCGCCGCAGGTAGCCGAGCAATTTGGATATCAGGAAAAGGGCTCCGCTGGTCGACCCTCCGCGAATTCCGTAGCCGATGGGCTTTGCCGACGGCGTTTCGTCGAAACCGCGTCAACTGGCTGGCTCGGTCGATTGCCTCTGCTTTGGCCGACTGCTTGTGTCGCTAACCGGTATCGGTTTCGGTTCCCGCAGGTGCGGCCCGGAAATGCAAAAAGCCCGATCGTTGCAATGATCGGGCTTTTAGAAAACGCGGACGGTGCTTAGTTGAACTGCCTGTGCCTGCCTAAGCCTGCCTACTGCCCGCCTATCCTATTGATCAATCTATCGATAAGATAAGCGTGGGTTGCGGGGGTAGGATTTGAACCTACGACCTTCGGGTTATGAGCCCGACGAGCTGCCAGACTGCTCCACCCCGCGTCCGTCAAGAATTGAAGTATAAGCTGAAGCAATGACGTCGCGCAAGCATGATCTGCAAGATTGCCGTGGAGGTCTCACTTAGTTCGGCTCGCGGCGGGGAGATTCGAGCGAGATCCGAGCCGCGTTTCACGTGCGGTAGAATCCCTTGTCAGCAGCGCTGCTGCTTTTCCTGCCACGCTAAGTCGCTCTATGGATATCGATCACGATCTGAATACGATTGCCATGCAGGAGCAATCGCTCGTTTTTCCCCGCTTCGATGCTGTGCGCGCTTGGCAACTTGGCGCTTATCTCCACGAAGTGGCGACGGCGCGCGGTCTCGCGCTCGCCATCGATATCTGCACATTCGGTCAGCCGCTCTTTTTCAGTGCGCTGGAAGGCGCCACGCCTGACAATGCCGCCTGGGT
>JAXDQB010000442.1:0-5400 GCA_034668065.1 Paraburkholderia sp. | reverse complement strand
GTCCGCGATCAGCGGGTATTCGGATGCAAGCTCGTCCCAGCTGCGCTGCATCAGCGTATCGAACATCAGGTTTTGAATATCGGGCGCCGCCATGCCGCGCACGATGAACGGGTTCATCGAGTCGTAGCTTTGCGGCTCGTCGTAATTCTGAAAAACGAGGTCGCCGTTCGTCGGCGCGTTCGCATCGGCATAGTCAAAGTGGGCAAAATCCGCTGGATATTTAGGATTCCCAAATTGGGCGATCTCGGGCGTCGCATAGACAGGCAACACCGAAGCCGCGCCGAACATTGCGGCGCACGCCCATCGGCCGACGGCTCGCCGCCACGGGAACATTACCGAATTGATCATCTGCATTTAGGCCGCACCGGCGCTCATTTCGACACAACCAGCAGCCACATGCGCGCGAGTTCCGCGGAGCCGTCGGCGCCCTTTACCGCGCGGAAAACCCGTACGGCGCGCGTCTTTTGCCCCGCGACGTAGTAGGCGACGCCGAGGTGCAGCCGCGCCTCATCCGGATGGTCGAGACCGCCCTTCGCAATCGCCGCCTCCATCATCGAAGTGCCCTCGTTGGCCTTGCCTGCAAAGACGAGATTAAGGCCCGCGTCCACCGGCGAGACGGAGTTCGCGCTATCGGCCGGCGCTTGCGCGCGCGTCGCGGCCAGTGTCTGCAACCGCTTTTCGCGCGCCGCTTGCGCGTCGCGTCCCAGTATGCCCGAGGCGAATCCTTGATCGATCACCTGCTTGGCTTCGGCGGTGCTGCCCGATACGATCGCGAGCTGGGTCATCTCCATGTAGTCGTCGGCCGTTGTAAGCGAGCCCGCGGCACGGCGCAGACGGTAAATGTCGATATCGAGCCGCGACGAGTAACCCGGCTCGCTGCGTATTGATGCAAAGAGATCCACCCAGTACGACGGCTTCGAATGATAGGCAACGAGCGCCTCGAGCGCACTGCGGTAGGCCGCATCGTCCTTCGCTTGCTGCGCGCAGGTGCCGAGCAGTTGGAGGTCCGCTTCGTCCGGCGCATGTCCGGCGTGCACCTGCGCTTCGACCGACGCTTTCAGCAGCTTCGTGGCATCGGCAAAGTCGTTCGACAGATAGTACGACTGGACGAGCAGGGTTCGCATCTGCGGGTCCGAGCCGCCTGCCTTCAAGTAACGCTGGGCAATGGAGATTGCTTTTGCATAGCTCTTCTGCTGAAAGTAGATGCCCGCGAGCACCGAGCTCATGCGCGCTTCGTCTTCGCCGGAAAGACGCCCGCCGGCGAGCAACGCCTCGTAGGCCTGCGCGGCGGTAGCGGTGTCACCTGCAGCCATCGCAGCCGCACCGCGCATCTCTTCGATCATGTTCGTTTCATACGGCGTCTTGTTCGGAACGGCGGCCGCGGCTCCGATCTTCGCAAGCGCGTCCTTGTACTTGTGTGCCCGATACAAATCCTGCGCGGCGTTGAGCGGCTTGGCGATTTCTGGACGAAGCGTATCGGCCGCAAACGAGGCCATCGGCAGCGCGCTCAGCATTGCGAGCCCGCCGAAGGCGGCCGCGGTTGCGGCGCGCTTGAGCCGTTTGGAAATGATTCGCATGAATGCTCCGTTACTGCATGTATTGCTCATTGCCGACGAGACCAATCTTCGTCGCGCCTTCACGCTGCGCTGAGGCCATCACTTCGGCCACGGCTTTGTAGGGCGCGAGCTTGTTCGGCAGCAAGTGAATTTCAGGCTGCACCGGTTGCGCGGCAACCTGCGCGAACTTCGCATCGAGCGCGGCACGGTCCGCCACGGGGGCACCGTCCCATGTCATTGTTCCGTCGAAGTCGATGTCGATTTGCACCACCTGCGGCGGCGTAGCCGGCGGCGGCGGATTGCCGACCGGCAGATCCATCTTCACGGCATGCATCTGTATCGGGATCGTGATGATCAGCATGATCAACAAGACAAGCATCACGTCGATGAGCGGCGTCGTGTTGATGTCGGCCATCACTTCCGGTTCGCCGCTGCCGCCGCCCGTAGATACGTTCATCCCCATCGTGCCCTCCTACCCGCCGCGCGCCGGCGGCTGCGTGATAAATGAAACCTTCGCGATGCCGGCACGCTCGCATGCCGTGATGACGCGACCGATGAACTCGTACCGCGTACTCTGATCGCCGCGGACGTGAACCTCCGGTTGCGGCGAGGTGGCGGAGACCGCTTTCAAGCGTGCGAGCAGCGTCGGTGCATCGACGTGCGTCTCGTTCCAGAAGAAATTGCCGTCACGATTGACCGCAATCTCGATGCTCTTTGGCTGCGTCTGCAACGGGTGAACCGTTTCCTTCGGCAATTGCACCGGCACCGTATGCGTAACAACCGGAATCGTGATCAGAAAGATGATCAGCAGCACCAGCATGACGTCGACGAGCGGCGTCGTGTTGATACTGGCGATGACCTCGTCATCGTCCTCCCCAACGCTCATGGCCATGGCGCGACCCCGCTTAGTTGTTCGCGGCCGCGGCGGCCTTGACCATGCGCACCGAACGCTTGCCGCGGGAGAGCAGCACCGTATGCAGCTGCGCGCCGAACGCGCGCACGCGCTCCATCACGGACTTGTTCCGGCGGACGAGAAAGTTGTAGCCGAGCACGGCCGGCACCGCCACGGCAAGGCCGATGGCCGTCATGATCAACGCTTCGCCGACAGGGCCGGCGACCTTGTCGATCGACGCCTGACCCGCGATACCGATCGCGGTAAGCGCGTGATAAATGCCCCAAACCGTCCCGAACAGACCCACGAACGGCGACGTCGAGCCGACCGTTGCGAGGAATGCGAGGCCGTCTTGCATGCGGTTCGATACGTTGGTGATCGCACGGTCGATCGAAACTTCGATCCAGGTGTTGCGATCGACGGATTCGAGCAGCACCTCTTCATGATGCTCGCCCGCTTCGACGGCGCTCTCGGCAATGAAGCGGAACGGCGACGATTCGTCGAGCAGCTTCACCCCTTCGGCGAGCGCGGGCGCACTCCAAAGCTGCTCGTCGGCGAGCTTGGCGCGCCGGTTCGCGCGCATCTGCTCGAAGAACTTGGTGACCATGATGTACCAGCTGCCCATCGACATGATGACGAGCAGGACGAGCACGAAGCGGGCGACGAAATCGCCGTTTTTCCACAGGGCACCGAGGCCGTACGGGTTGGTAACGGTTTCGGCGCCTGCGGGCGCGGGCGGCGGCGTTGCATCGTCGGCGGACGGCGCGGCGGCCTGCGGCGCGGCGGTGGCGACCGTGGCGGGGGACGGCGCCGCGCTAGTGTCGCTTGCCTGCGCGTAGGCGAGGGACGGTACGATGAGGCTATCTGCCGCTGCCGCGGCGATCAGGATGCTGGTTGCCAATGCGGCAATGGAACGCTTCTTCATTTCTGCTCCAATTCGGTCCGATCCATGGACCAGTCAAAGTTGATTGACCAATGAGTCACGGTTACCTCTTGCGCAACCGTGACGGCGAGTGAGGGTGGCCGCTGTTCGGCCGGCACTCAGTTGAGGTTGAACGAGAACGGCACCTGCACCCGAACAGCCTGACCTTGGGCGATGCAGTTGAACCGCTTGACCGCCTTGAATGCGGCCGAGTCGAGGCTGTCGTGATCGGACGAGTGCGCCACGCGTTCGTCGGTGACGTGGCCTTGGGGATCGACGGTGAACTCGATCACGACGTCGCCGGTATCGCCGTTTTCCTGGGCTTCCTTCGGATACACCATGGAACTGCGGATCTGATCCGAATTCGGGCACACGACGCCGACCGCCGTCTGCACCGGCGCAGGCTTGGCCGGCGCAGGCGGGGCCGGCGCGGGCGGGACCGGCGGCGCAACTTTCGGCGTCTCAACGGGCGCGGCCTGATGCACGATCGGCTGCTGCGGCGGCGGCTGAACGGGCACCTCCGGCGGCGGCACGAACGGAGGAGGCGGAGGCGTGAATTTCGGCGGCGGAAGTTGCACGGCCGGCAACGGCGGCGGCGGCGGCGGCTTCACGGGCTCGATAATCTTCGTCTCGATGGGGCGCTGTACGACGCGCACGATCTTGTTGGCGAGGCCATTGATCAGCGCATACACGAGCAGGATATGCAAAGCGATGACCGCCGCGATGCCGC
Organism: Paraburkholderia sp.; assembly: GCA_034668065.1. GTDB lineage: Bacteria > Pseudomonadota > Gammaproteobacteria > Burkholderiales > Burkholderiaceae > Trinickia. The sequence goes on along the minus strand of JAXDQB010000442.1, from coordinate 1,300 downwards.
CGAAGCGTCGCACAGGGTTTTGCTGCTTTTTCCCGAATTCGCGCGGGCGGCCTTGCCTAGCCAGCCCGGGCGGTACCGCCGGAATGTGTCCTTCCATCTCTATAGCCACCTTTGCTCTGCCGCCGGGATCCGTCGCGCGCCGCGTTTCGGCGGTGCCCGCCCAACGGAGAGCCGCGGGAACAAGACCGATCGCGCCGGACTGCGACACTTACAAAAAACAAGCCACCACCTCCCGCGCGGAGGCGGGAGGCGGCGTGCCCACTAACTCAACACTTCAAACGTTAGAACTTGTACGTTGCTCCGATTTGTGCGTAGCGGCCGTAGAAGCTATAGAGCGACGAGTCATAGCCGGTAAAGTCGAGGGCCGGTTGCCACACCGGATCCCATGGCGGAATGCGGTTGAAGATGTTGTTGATTCCGCCATAGATGGTCCAGTGCTTGATGCCGGTGTACGTCACCATCAAGTTGAACTGGCTGTACGAGGCAACACTGTTCGCGGCACCGGGAATCTGAAAGGTCTGCGAGTAAGGTCCCGTGTACTGCCACGTCAGGGCCGTATTCCACTTGTGGTACGCCCAGTCGAGCGTCGTATTGCCCTTCCAGCGTGGGAAGCTGCCGCCGAATGGCTCGTTGTAAAGCAAGTTGTTGCCTGCGCCGTTGAACGAGGCACCGCCCGAGTTCATCACGAAGCTCTGGACGTACGACCAGTCGGCGCTTAGCGTGAAGGTACCGATCTTCGTCGGCAACGACTGACGCAACGTGGTCTCGAAGCCGCTCGTGTCGAGCGTTCCCAAGTTCTGATAGTTTTCGGTCTGATACAGGAACTGACCGTTCGAACCGTAGACCGCTGAAGGCGTCGATGTACCGATCACGTTACTGATGTTGATCTTGTACCAATCGAAGCCGATGTCGGTCGTGCGCGTCGCTGCGAGCTGAAAGCCGATGTTGTAGTTCTGCGTGCGCTCAGGCTGCAGATTCGGATTGCCTTGAATGAGGGTGCTTTGAAATTGTCCGGTTGTCGGGTTCGGCGACAAGACGAGCGCGGACGAGTTTGCGTCTTCCACGAACGTCGGCGCACGGAAGCCGCGATTGTAGGACGCGTACGTCGTGAACGCCTTCACCGGCTGATAGCGCAACGCGAACCTTGGCGAGAATGCACCGCCGACATCGCTGTAGTGGTCGTAACGCCCAGACTGGCTAAAGGTCAGGTTGCGCAGAATCGGCAGATCGAACTGATAGTAGACTGCCGCAACGTTGCGCTGACCCTGAACCGACGATAGATTTGGGTTGATGACTTCGC
>JAXDQB010000441.1:0-12033 GCA_034668065.1 Paraburkholderia sp. | reverse complement strand
GGCGGCTTCATGCCCGACAACGAAACGCGCGACCTGAATCGTGGCGAAAGTATCGGGCTGCCGTACTCGTTTGCCGATGGCAGCCGCAGCCGCTATCTCGGCGGCAGCAGCAACTGCTGGGGCGGATGGTGCCGTCCGCTCGATCCGTGGGACTTCGAGAAGCGCGACTGGGTGCCTTGGAGCGGCTGGCCGTTCGGTCTCGAGGAACTCGAGCCGTACTATGCGCGCACGCACGCTCTGCTCAAACTCGGGCCGAACTCTTTTGAGCCGGCGTTCTGGGAGCAAGAGATCGGCCGCACGGATGTGCGCCGAATTCCGTTCGTCACCGGCAAAGTGAGGGACACGATAGCGCAGTTCAGTCCGCCCGCACGCTTTGGCAAGCTTTACCGCAGGGATCTTGAGCTTTCGCCGTTCGTACGCGTGTTCCTGCACGCGAATGCCGTTAACGTCAAAACGGATGGCGACGCTTCACGCGTCTCGTGCATCGAGGCGGCCACTCTTTCGGGGCGCCGTATGACCGTGCGTGCGAGCCACTATGTGCTGGCCGCAGGCGGCATCGAAAACGCTCGGTTGCTGCTGGCCTCGAATTGCACCCAGCCGGCGGGGCTTGGCAACGGGCACGACATCGTCGGGCGCTTTTTCATGGACCATCCGCGCATCATGTCGGCGAGCGTGCGCTTTTCGGACAAGTGGGCGCGCAACAAGCTCTACGACATCAAATTCCACTATCAGAACGCTGCCGTCTCCGCGCACGGCACACCGATTTCGTCGCAATTCGCGCTCATGCCCGATGTGCTGCGGCGCGAGCGGTTGCTCAACGCGCGCGTCTGGTTTTATTCGCTTTTCTATGGAGAAGGCAGCGAAGGCGCGGAAGCATTGATCCGCTGCAAGCAGGCGTTCCTTAGGAAAGAGCAGCCGGGCTGGCGGCTGCACAAAGACGCGGCGACGATGGCCGCGCATCCCATCGACACGGCCGGCTTTCTGTTCACGCGGCTTTTGCAGCCGCGCTCGCTCATCACCGAGGTGAAGCTGCAGGCGATCGTCGAAGCCGCGCCGAACCGCGACAGTCGCGTCACGCTGAGCGATCAGCGAGACAGGCTTGGCATGCCGCGCGTGCGAGTCGCCTGGCTGCTCGATGATCTCGTGCAGCGCACCTTCGATCGCACCTTCGCGCTCGTTGCCGAAGAGCTGCGTGCGGGCGGTGTCGCCGAGGTGAAGCTGGACGAGCCCCTCGAAGGGCGTGCATGGCCGCCCACGCTCGAAGGCACGTGGCACCACATGGGGACGACACGCATGCACGACTCGCCGCGCGAAGGCGTCGTCGACCGCCATTGCACGGTGCATGGCATCGCCAATCTTCATATTGCAGGCAGCTCGGTCTTTCCAAGCGTCGGGGCCAACTTTCCGACGATCACCATCACCGCGCTGGCACTGCGGCTTGCCGATCGCCTCGCGCGCCTGCTCGGCAGGCCCAACGCAGTGGCCGCGCACAACGGGCACGCAAGTACCGCAGCGGCGGGGCGTTCGAGTGACGAGCGGTTGCCGTTGGCAGCCGCCGCGCTATCGCGCGTCGCGAAGGAGTGACGCGCCCGGCTACGTCGGCGCAACGACCGCAATCGGCTAGACGACCGACGGGCGGGCGATCGCCATGTTTGCATGAGCCGCGTCGGCTTCGAGGACGGCGAGGAGCTGCTCCGTGTGCGCATCGACAGTGAAGCGTGCGCAAAACGTTGCTGCGGCCTGGGCACGCATCCTGTCGCGCTCGGTGTCGTCGAGTGCAAACCAGCGCCGCAGATTGCGCGCGGTGCCCTCGATAGTGTCCGGTGCGACGAATCCCGCACCGTCGGCCGCGACCTCGCGCCAGATGTTGACCTTGTCGGAAATCAGCACGGGCAGCCCGCAGGCAAGCGCTTCGACAACGGCGATGCCGAAGTTCTCCTGGTGGGAGGGGAGCACAAACGCATCGCTGGCGCGAAACGCTCCCCACTTCACATCCCCTTGCAACATGCCCACCCATGAGATGCGGTGGGCAACGCCCGCGTGCGCCGCGACGGTGCGCAAGTGGGCGAGCGCATCGTCGCCGCCGGGCCCCGCGAAGACGAGATGTGCTTGCGGTATCTCGCGCGCCACATCGGCGAAAGCGTGAATCAGGAGATCGCAGCCTTTTTTGGGATGGATGCGGCCCAGGAACAGCACAATGCGCCGGCCGGCCAGGGCAGGGTAGGCGCGGCGAAACGCATCGACATGACGCTTCGCGTCGGCGGGCGGTGCGGCCGTGCCGTACGAAACCACTTGTTCGCGCGCACGGTAGAGCCAGAACGATTGCCTCGCAAGGACGCGCTCCTCCTCCGTTGTGAACAGGACAGCCTGTGCATCGCGCAGCACCCGGTATTCGGCCCACGGCCAGTAAAGCCATTTCTTCAGATGCTTGAGCGGATAGGTGCGCTTGAACCAGGGATCGAGCATGCCGTGCGGAAACACGTAGTAACGCACGCCGAGTCCGCGCAGCGCCTGCCAAGCAGCCAGGCCGTGATACTGCCAGAGGCCGTTGACGATGACGGCATCGAATTGCGGGCCGTGCTCGCGCAGCCACGCAACGAGGTGGGGCGTGCGGCCGTACTTCCCGTCTCCCGGCCCCAGCGCGGCTACGGGCAGCGCAAAACTTGCGAGGAACGGAGCGCCGGGCGCATCGAGAGAAGCCGCTTCGACGTGATGCCCGCGCGCTGTGAGTGCGAGCGCGCTTTGCCGCACGCCTTCGGCGGGGCCGCCCGCCGATGGATCGAGCGTGGCGGTCAGGTGCAGGATTCTCATCTCAAATTCGATCTGGCGTTTGAAACCACGGCTTGAAATTACGGCTTGAAGCGCCGCTTTAAGCTCCGCCCATTTCCCCGGGAGGACTGACTTCGGGGAGGCGTGCCGGACGCATTCTGGAAACGGTTGGGACGGAAGTTGCCAATTGGCGAACGAAAGCGCGGGGCGTGAAGTCAACTCGGCTCGATGCGCCCATCCCTGCGCGGTGTCACGATCGCGCGGCCGGCCCGCGGCGGGGCGATGGAAGGCGGCTCCACCCGGGGCTCCACGCTCAGCGCGTGTTCGTCGGGCACCGGGCCTGCGCCGCTGTTGTCGAGGGCGCCGCTGTTGCTGCTGCCGTTGCCGCTGACTGGATGCGACCGCACCGGCGCCGGCCGCACGCGCGTGCCGAGCTGCCGCAACTGGATGTGCATGGCGACCATGAGGCCGAGCGAAAGGCCGAAAACGAGGCCTGAAAAGCGAGGACCGAGCGGATTGCCGCCGATCGAGGTTGCCGGCAATGCGGCCATGAGCAGGATCGCTCGGCCCAGGACGGGCAAATAGGGGGCATCCGGCAGGGCCGCACGCCATTTGCGATAGGTGATCGTGCAGCGCAAGAGCGCGTAGAGGATGGCGAACGGCATTGCGATGCCGAACAGCAGCCCGCCCGCGTAGAACTGATAGACCCAGAAATTGTGGCCCGCCGCCCAGTCGCGCTGGGCGTAGAAGTCCTGCTTGCTCATCTGCCCCCGGAGATCGGGCAAATAGGCGGGCGAATAGCGATAGTCGTGGCCATACCCTTCGCCCACCAGCATCGAGACGGTGGACGACGTTACCGCGTCGTACTGGTACTTCATCTCGGCCAGACGCGTGATCGTCGTCGGATCCTTGCCGGTTTTCGTGTTCTCCTCGGCGAAGAATATACGCTGCGTCCAATGCTCGACCACATTGGGAAAGAACGAGGCGGTGCCCAATGCCATTGCGCCCAGCACGATCGATGCGAGCGCGGCGCGCAGCACCGCCCGCACGAGATAGCGCATCGACGGGGCGCTCATCCAGATGGCGAGCATGAACAGCAACACTGTACCGATGAGCAGACTGCGCGTGACGCTCAGAAGCTCGACGACGATAGTGGCCAGGAAAAGCGCGAGCGTGAGAATCGTGAAGCGCTTTGCAATGACGAACTCGTGCAGCAGCACGCCCTGCAAGCCGAGGAATGTGGCAGAGACGATGCGATAGCGCACGTCATCGAGCGAGCCGCCGGTCGCCGCGCCGTAGACGAACGTGAAGGCGAGACTGATGACGTTGGCCCAGAAGATTGCCTTTTCGAACTGTTCGATGCGCGCCTCCTGCCAGGGGCGGCAAGCAACTAAGAAGCCGAGCTGAAACAGCACGAACGGCAAAAGCACGCGAAGGTATTGGCCGAAGTCGTTGCCCTGCACCAACTGGGTGATGACGCTTGCTGGAACGGCCAGCATGAGCGCGAACCAGACGAACGCGCGCAGACGCGAACGCTGGGCAATGCGCGGCGCGACAAGCAGAAGCATGGCGCCTGCGAAAAGCGTCGGCACGGCGAGAAGAATCTGCGCGAGATGGCTCGAACTGTCGCTGGCGGCTTTGTAATCCATCGCCAGGGGACAGATGAAAAGCCAAATCCAAAGATTGGCAAACTGGTTGTTGCGCGCCGCGCGATGTCTGGCGAGCGTCGGGTGATACGGCATTGTTGCTGCCATCCGATCGATTCCCTCAATTGCGTGGGCGAGGCGGTCCAGGGTTCGTCCACTTCGATACCGAGAGGACCGGTTGCTCCGGCCGACTATAACGCCGCATCAGCCCGCAAAAACTCGGCTGTCCGATCAACGCTATCGTTCGGCGGCGGCGAACGGAGATCATGCTGCTATGCCGCGCGCGGGGGCGCGGGGGGCCAGCAGCGCTCAAGTCTACGTGCGCAATTACCGGGCATGCGGCGCTTCTTGTCGGCGGGCAACGGGATATTGGCGGACGCCTTCGGCCGGAGCATCGGAAGATTTGGAGCGTGGATGCGCATGCCGCCGCGGGCGGCAACGGTATGCGGGCGCAATCGCGGCGCAAGGCCTGTTGGTCATTGGTCCGTCGCACCTTGCCGCGCGCGTCCGACAGTGAGCGTTGCTCGCCAGAAGAAGGGCCAAGTACCATGAACAATGTATTCGGGGGAGCCAAGTCGCTCGTGCGCAATCGCATGATCGAATTAGACTTCCTGCGCGGCATCGCCATCATCGCAGTGATGGGGTATCACTTTCATAGCGTCGAAACGGGCTATCGATTCATACCGATCATTCAGTATCCGTTTACGCATTTCGGCCGCGAGGGCGTCAATCTCTTCTTCACGTTGAGCGGCTTTCTCGTAGGCGGATTGTTGCTGCGTCAATACGCCGGTTCCGGCACCATCGACGCGCGCCGCTTCATCGTGCGGCGCGTCTTCAAGATCTGGCCTGCCTATTACGTGCTCATCGGCTTTCACGTTCTTGCAGGGCGGCACCCGACCGGCACGTTCCTCGTGCAGAACCTCACGCACTTACAGAACTATCTCGGCAGCTCGCTTAGTCAGACGTGGAGCCTTGCCATCGAAGAACACTTTTACCTGTTGCTGCCTGCGCTGTTACTGGTTTTTGGGCGCTGGCGTCTGCGCGCGAATGCGATTCTCGGGCTGCTGGGGCTGATGTGCCTCGTCGTGCTCGCCGCCCGTTTGATCGCGGTCGGGGACGGCAAGATCACCGCCGCATTTTTTCACACCGAGTACCGTATCGACAGTCTCCTCGCCGGCGTGATGCTCGCCACGGTTTATTGGATGAAGCCCGGCCTTTATCGGAATCTCGCGGCCCGTAAAGGTTTTCTGCTTGCGATCGTCGCCATGCTCGTCGGATGGCTGGTATTTGCCACACCTCATATTGCGCTGGATGAAAGCATCGGCTACACGATCCAGGCGATCGGCTATGTTGCATTGATCGTGCTGATGCTCGAGCATGCGGGCAAGTTCGCGCGGACTTGGGTGTTTCGGACGGTGGCGTGGGTGGGCGTTTATTCGTACGGCATCTATCTCTGGCATTCGATTGCCCTGGCTCCCGGTGACGTGCTCATCGCGAAGGCAAGCGCGCACGATTTGCCCAGGCTCCTCATCTGGGCAGCAGCGCTCGTGTTCCAGACGGCAATCGCCATATCGGTCGGCTATGTGACCACGCGCCTCATCGAGTTTCCGTTCCTGCGCATCCGCAATGCAATGTTCCCGGTGGGCGGCCCGGGGAGCGACGGCGCGACGAGCGAGGCCATGCCGCCGGTGGCCCCGAAAGTTGCGTCGCCCACTGGGACGGGGACGGCCGCGTCGGCGTCCGACAGCGCGCCGCCCGTCGTCGGCGGACAGTCGTTGTGGGGTGGGTGCTCAGGCGTATGCCAGTTATCTCATGCGCGCACTCCGAGAGATACTTCAGGCGACGAAAGCGTGCGCGCGCGAAAAACGTGCGGAAAGTGAGGTGCGGACGCTGCAGACGCTGCGGCGGCCGAGTCTCAGCCCATCGCTTCTTGCAGCGTCCGCTTGAATTGCTCGAGCGTATTACGCTCGAGCAGCCGTTCGTGCGACGTGTCCTGCCCGGGGGCGACCTTTGCTCGGGCGGGGCGCTTGTCGGCGAAGACAGCCCCAATGGCTCGCGCGATTGTCTCGGGGGACAGATCGTCGATCACCGGGCCCAATTCGCCGCCGCGGCAGAACCAGCCAATCAGCCCGTCCGCCGTCGCGATGACGGGTTTCTTGAACCGATAGGCTTGCACGAGCACGCCGCTCATCCCGTAATGGCCTTTGTACCCGAGCCAGACCGCATCGCATGCGGAAAAAAGATCGAGTTCCATTTCGTTCGTCACAAAGAGATCGAGCATCTCGGGCGCCGGCTTCAGCCGGTGCGCGTGCACACGCAGGAACTCACGCGTCGGCCCGTCCTGTTCGCCCGCAACGACGAGTGTCGGCGCATCGCTGCCCATTGCCTCGAGCGCCGCGACGAGTTCGCGAATCCCTTTTCGTTCGGTGATCGATCCGTAGACGAGCAGGTGACGCCCGGTGAAAAGTCCGAGCCGATCGCGCGCGCGCTCCGGATCGTCCGCGCAGGCATTGGGAAACGGATCGGCGAGGTAGCGGATGGCCTCGGCACGCTGGCCCATCGTGCGGGCGCTCCATTCGGGCAGTGTCGGATCGATCGACAGCAATGCGCGAATCCCTTGCGCGCGCATGGCCTGACGGAACAGCGAGGCCTTGAGCGTATTGACGATTCGACGGTCCGGCGCCTTTACGCCGACCATCCGATGGTGGAAGTTGGCGCGCATCGTGATGCCGATCCACGGTGTTGCGCCGAACGGCGAGCCGAGGAACGGCAGCGCATAAAGAAAGTAGTCGACATACGGCACGACGACGAGTGCGAGGGGTTGGAATTCGCTCAAAAGTCGATGCACGTAACGAAAGTAGCGGTGATAGCGGACGTACGAAATGCGCTCGAAATGCGAAAGCCCGCCGCGCCAGGGCTCGGGGGGATCGACGAAGGCAATCTCGAGATCGCTGCGTCTGGACGCAACGATTTTGTGCGCGAGACGGTGATCTTCGTTACGCGATTCGGTGGCAATGAGGCACGGATACCCCGCTTCCGTGTACGCGTCGGCAACCCATTGCGCGTAGCGCCAACGATGTCCGGTGAAGTTCGGTTCGATGATGAGCACGCTTTCCCGCGTGTGCGCGGATGGCGCCGTCTGCATCGATTGGGAAACTACCTCGGGAATGGGCCGTGCTTGAGCGGAGGAGATTGCGTTTGCCATCGTGTCGTCGATATGTCGCCGCGTACTTCCAGTACTAACGCCGTCAACACTAGCACCGCCGCAAGCCGCACAGCAGCCAATTTGCCGCGCCTTGGCGGAAAAAGACAGGAAGCGGCCAAACCTGGCGGGTCGGGACTATTAGAAGGCGCTTCGCGCTGCCGCCGACAAGGTACTTTGTCCTCCATTTCCCTATCAACGCGTAGGTTTTTCTCGTGAGCGAATTGTGGGGCAGCAGAGTGAGAGCGAGCGTGTTTGCGGCATTGTCAGTGCGCGCAGGGTTCGGTACGAGTGCCGCCACGTGGGTGCTTCTGCAGCAGGTGGTCGTGCGCGGGCTCGTTGCCGTCAAGTTTCTCGCGATTGGACGCATTCTCGGGCCGGCCGCGATCGGCAGCGTCAGCGTGGCGCTGCTTGCCGTGGCGATCGCCGAGTCGCTTTCGGATACGGGCTTGGCGCAGGCAGTGATTCAGGGCCGCGAGACGCCCACGCGTGACGAGCTTGGTGCGGTATGGACGACGCTCGTCGCACGCGGCGTATTCGTCGCGCTTATCCTCCTGGCGCTCGCGCCGCTCATGGAAAGCCAGTTTCACTTGAGAAGAGGCGACCTTCACCTGCTGCAGCTCGCCGCCGCCTTGCCGCTCATTCGCGGCATTGCGTCGCCGACCTACTTCGTCGTGCAGAGGGAACGCCGCTTCCAGCACATCGCCGCTATCGAGATTTCAGCCGCGTTTGTCGATTGCGTAATCGGTCTTATGCTTGCGCTGGCGGGGGCGGGCGCGTATTCGGTGCTACTTGGCATGGCGCTGGGCGAGACGCTCAAGAGCGCGCTGACGTGGACGACGATGACTCCGCGCCCGCCGCTTACCGCGCGCTGGTCGGGCATCGGACATTACGTCGCTTTCTCGCGCTGGATCTGGGCGAGCAGCGTCGTCAACCTCGTGCTGAATCAGTTCGACAAGATCGTCGTGGGGAAAATGCTCGGACCGTCGCAGCTAGGTGCCTATCAGATGTCCTCTCGACTCGCGCAAATGCTGCTCGCCGATGCGGCCATTGCGATGTCGCAGTACCTGTTTCCGACGTTCTCCGCGCATCATCGAAGCGATGCGAAGAAGGCCGCGCGCCTGTTCAAGCTCTGTATGGCGGCGGCCGTGTGCGCGCTCGCCCTCATCGTCCTGCTGCTGCGCTGGCTCGCCGCGCCGCTTTTCTCGCTCGTGCTCGGCGCGCAGTGGATGTCCGCGGTGCCGCTTTTTCGCATCTTCGTCATCAACATGGCGCTTGGCGCGCTGATTGCCGTGCTCGTCGCTTATCTGCGGGCGCTCGGCAACGCGCGCACGGCGACGCAGGCGTCGGTCATGCAGGTCATCGTGCTGTTTTCGGTCGTGCCGCCCGCCATGCACTACTGGGGCGTGACGGGCATTGCCTGGGGCATGACGGCGGGGCTCGGCACGGCAGTGCTTTGGATGCTTTACCGAACCGTGAAGGCTCGCTGATCATGCGTATTCTCCACCTTGTTCTCGCACCCAGGCTGTCCGGTGCCGAGGTGCTCGCCAAAGGGCTAGCCGTGCATCAGCGGCGCGAGGGCAACGTCGTCTGCGTGACTTCCCTGCTGCCCGAGCATGGCGATTTCGCACAGCTGCGAAGCGAACTCGCCGACAGCGGCGTGGCATGCCGCTTTCCGAGCAAACGCTTTGGTCCGGCCGGCAAGCTGTGGCACCTTTATCGAGTCATCCGCGCGATGCGCCCCGACGTCATCTTTGCGCACGCAACCATTCCGGCTTTCTACGTGCGCGCATTGCCGATTGTCACCCCCATCGTCTACGTCATGCATTCGGCCACGAACGATTTCGAGCGGCGGCTCTTTCGGCGCGTCGAGCGCATTCTCTCCGCGCGGGCGCGGGCCGTCATCGGCGTATCGCGGACGACCGTCGACGATTACGTCGCGACTGTAGGCCCGCATCCGTTGATGATCGTGATTCCGAACGGCGTGGATCCGTCGTGCTTCCTGCGCGAAGCGCGGGCCGCCGGCGCCGAGCAAGCGCCGCAAATCGTGCAGATCGGACGCTATACGTCGGTGAAGAATCAGTTGCAGACCGTGCGCGCATTCGCCGAAGTAGTGCGCGAAGCGCCCGATGCGCGACTCGTGCTGTGCGGGGTGATCGAAGACCGCGCTTATCATGCCGCCGTGGTTGAACTCGTGCGGGAGCTCGCCCTCGGGGAGTCGATTGTCGTCGACGGGCCGCGCAGCGACGTCTGCAAAATGCTCGTCGAAGCGAGCGCTTTCGCGATGCCATCGCATTCGGAGGGGCACAGCATCGCGTTTCTCGAAGCGCTCGCATCTGGCATTCCCGTCGTCGCGAGCACTATCGAGCCGTTCTCCTTCGCCAAGGACTTCCCAGGCGTGGAACTCGTCGATACCGCCGATACGGCCGCCTACGCCCGCGCGCTGCTCATGGCGCTCAGGCAACCCCGCGTCGCGCGCGAGCTCAAAGGCCTCACACTGCAGGATTCGGCAGAGCGCTATCTGGACGTGGCCCGCCAAGTGGCGCGACAGTGAAGTTTTCGTCCGATTTGTAAAGCGCCAACCGCCAACCGCTCGATGCGCCGGGTTCGGCTTTACATTGCGATAAAGCCCGGTGTCGGCAATCTTTTCGCATAAGCAAAAATCGAATACGGTCGGGTGAATTAGGAATCCGACCGGGGTGGTTCCTGCGAGTGGTGCGGCGGGCTTGTTTATTTCATTTTTTTGAATAATTTTTCTCGGTGAAATTACGCTTTTAGCCAAGCTTCGCGTGCAGGTGCTGTTTGATGTCAGCGATATTCGTATCGGCAGGTGCGGAAGATGTGCGGTAGGCGAGGGCGGTGCACTGCATCCGCATTGTCGCATCGGTGCCGGTGGTCCGGACTTTTCATTGTAAAACTGACTTCGGTTTGAAACCCTGCCCTTTAGGGCCGTGAGCCGAAGCCCCGCCACGAAGGCCGGGGTTCGGGCAGTTGCTTTGAGGCTCCCGAATGCGTGGTGCAGAGGGCATAGTTCGCCCTTTGTCGTCAATAAGTCTCGATTTTAATGATAAGTCCAGTGGATATTCGTATTCGATAAAAAAGCATGGCGGGTGAATTTAAATAATCGAATCGATGCCTCCAATGCTGGGAGCCGCCGGGAACGATTTGTTTCGGGTGGCGATATTCATGGCAAATCTAAAAAGGCGATAACAATGATGAAAAGATCAGGGCTGTCGAGATGGGTGTCGGCGTTGTGGAATTCGCGCCGATGGAGATTGCTCACCGTGGCGACGGCGTGCGCATTGGGGCTTGCCGCGTGCGGCGGCGATTCGTCGCCAGGGGCGGGCACGAGCGTCGCCGCGAATGCAGCGACGTTGTCGTCCAACCCGAGCCCCGGCGCGGCGCCCCTTCCCGCCGACAAGCCACTGGCCGACGGCACCGTCTACGGCACCGGACCGGATGATGCCGTGGCGAGCGCGAAAGAGCGCGTCGCCGTCTCGCATCACACGCTCACGATGGACGGGCAGACGTTTTCATACACGGCCCGCGCCGGTCACCTGACGACGATCGATTCGAGCACGTCGAAGCCGAATGCAACGATGTTCTACATTGCCTACACGCGCGATAACCCGGACCCAAGCAAGCCGCGCCCCGTCACATTCTTTTATAACGGCGGTCCGGGCTCGTCGTCGGTTTATCTGCTGCTTGGCTCGTTCGGTCCGAAGCGGATTCAGTCGTCGTTCCCGAACTTCACGCCACCCGCGCCATATCGCCTGCTCGACAACCCGGACAGCTTGCTCGACCGTTCGGATCTGGTCTTCATTAATCCGGTCGGCACCGGTTATTCGGCGGCAATCGCGCCTTGGAGAAACAAGGACTTTTGGGGCGTCGACCAGGACGCGCGCTCGATCGACCGTTTCATCCAGCGCTACCTTGCGCTCTACAACCGCTGGAATTCGCCGAAGTTCCTGTTTGGCGAATCCTACGGCACGCCGCGCAGCGCCGTGACTGCATGGCTGCTGCACGAGGACGGCATCGATCTGAACGGGATCACGCTGCTCTCGTCCATCCTCGATTACTCGAACGCGGCGAGCGCGATCGGCTTATTCCCGACGCTTGCGGCTGATGCCTACTATCACCAGAGGACAAGCGTCACGCCGGCGCCTTCGGATCTCGAGTCCTATGTGCAACAGGCAATCGGTTTTGCGCAAGGATCGCTGATGCCGCTCGTGCTGCCGCCCGACGCCGGGGACGCCGGATTGGTCAACACCCGCCTTGCCATGACGCTGCCGTTAGCGCAGCAGATGCAGCAGTACATTGGGATCGATGCGGTTGCGCAGATCCAGACCTATGGCAATCCGGCCGCGTTTGGCAATTACTTCGGGCAATTGGTACCGGGCACGGCCATCGGTCAGT
>JAXDQB010000440.1:0-4029 GCA_034668065.1 Paraburkholderia sp. | reverse complement strand
CACCGTGCGGACCTCGAATCGGGAACGGCCACCAATTTATATCCGGGTAAAACTATTGTCAAATAACACCCGGATAAAAATGCTGGATTCGAGTCACTCCAATGCGTCGACCGTGCGCTCCGTGCGGTCGGGGTTGTCGCGAGTGCCCTCCACAAACTCCGGCTTATTGCCGCTTCTGGAAGCGGGAATAGACGGTGAGCGTCGGTTTCTGCACGTTGGAAACGATTTGGCGCCAATAAGCTCTGGTCGAGGCGGAGGGAACTCTTTGAAAGTTTCCGACAGGCATTTCCCCTTGGACTGGATCTGGCCCAACATGCCCCTGCTGTTGAAGCACTCCCTCGGGCGGCCACGCGGCGATGGCGCGAGGGGTTTCGGTGAGAGCTGCGATGAACGCGGCTACCGAAACCGAGTGTGCCCACTCCGAGCGCCAGATGACTTCTTCGCGGGAAGCTATGAAACATCAGTTGGATACGATCGACTTCTCGCTGAAGTGGCGTCATCTGAATTTTCGAAAGAAGACCGAAGCCAATCTGCTGAGAGACTGGCCTTCAGAGTTGACGACTCTGTTATCCGGACTTTCGCCGCTTTCGCTGGTCGGGTATATGAGCGAGGTCGCATCCCTGATCCAGCTCTTCGTCGCTTCTTCGACGCCCCGTACGATTTCTCACATGTCGAGAGTGACACGATCGACGGCTTTGCCGAGCGCTTTAACGGACCTGATTTGGGAGGCGGTGATTGCCTCGCTGGTCCAGTACCGGGCAGTCCTTGAGGACGCGTCGCAGGACGTCGCCTTGCACACCTCGCCGGCATCGGCCCGCGGCGCTCGTCTTACCAACGGCATTTCCCGCCGCGCGACTTGAGTGGACGGTCCTCCCGGGGCGCCCAACCTCCTCACATCATCGGCATATGAAGATGATGCGGATCCTCGAGCATATCGGCGATCTGCTTCATTGCCTCCCGGCAGTCGCTGCGATCTTGCGGGCCGCCGAGACAGACGCGTATCGCGTTGGGCGGATTTCCATCCGTTGAAAACGCCGCTCCGGCCACTGCGCCAATGCCTCGACTGCGCAGTTGCTGCGCGAGTTCGGGCGCGCTCCAATCGCTGTGCTGAGGCATTGGCAGCCACAGATGAAAGCCGTCCGGGTGCGCATCATAGGGCCATGAATCAAGTTCCTGGGATGCTATTGTCTGGCGCGCGTTCGCCTCTGCGCGGATTGCGTTCAGCATGTCGTGCGCGGTGCCGTCGTTGATCCACTGCGTTGCCAGCGCCGACGTGAACGGACTCGGCATCACGGTGGTCGCTCGCAATGCGCCCGCAATCCGTTGCGTTTGCCGCGCCGTGGGCGCGTTGACGTACGCGATCCGCAATCCCGCGCCAAAAGTCTTGGCAAACCCGGTCACATAAAAGGTCAACTCGGGAGCGAGCGTTGCAAGCGGTGCTGGGCTCGTCTGCGGGAGCATTCCGTATGCATCGTCTTCGATGATCGGAACGTTATAGCGCAGAGCGACGTCCACCAACGCTTCGCGCCGTGTCACGGAAAGCGTGAGCGTGCTGGGGTTTTGCAGCGTCGGATTGCAGTAGAACGCGGCGGGTCGCTCCGACTTGCACAACGCTTCGAATGCGTGAGGAAGCGGTCCTTCTTCGTCGCGCGCCAATCCCTGCAAACGCACGCCCAGCTGCGACGCAATCGCTTTGATGCCGGGGTAGGCGAGCGTGTCGAGGCAAATCGTCTCGCCGGCGCGCGCGAGCTGCGAGACAAGCGCCACCAGCACACTGTGAATGCCCGGGCAGACGAGCACGGTGTCTTGGTCGCAGTCCGGCAGGCGGCGTTTGAGCCAATTGCGGCCTGCAGCGCGGTCGGCCGGAGTGCCGCCGAAATCCTGATAGCGCAACAACCGGTATGGGTCAGTGCCGGAAAACAAACTCGCGGCCGAATCGCGCAAGCGCGCCGTGAGCTCGGGGGGCTCGGGCGGCATGTTCATCGACATCTCCACACTGCTGCCGCCGGCGAGCGGCAGCGTCTGGGTCCGGCCGCGTACAAACGTTCCCCTACCGGCGCGCGCATCGAGGAGCCCCCGTTTGCGTGCCTCCGCGTATGCGCGCGCCACGGTCGTGTAATTCAAGTGCAACGCGTCGGCGAGATCACGCAACCCCGGCAACCGATCGCGCGGGCGCAGGCGCCCGCTCGTGAGATCTTCCTCGATCAGGTCGGGGATCGTCAAATAAGCCGGCTTGCGACTCTCTGTGAGTCTTTTAAGCCAGTGATTAATTAGACGGTCCATGTGGTTGACTGGTCGAATCGATTAACTGAAAAAGAGTAGCACGAGGCATCGAAATAAATAAAAAAAATCATTAATTAGACGTTATTGATCGCATTGATTGGGTCAATGCTCTCTTTCGGTGTCAATTGCACCAACCTGTGGCGGTATGCTCGTCCAAGGCGCCGTGACGGTGCAAAGCACGCGTACGACGTCGCACGTGATGTATTGCCTTAGGTGCGGTCAACGACCTCAAAGAAAAAAAGTTTTCGGGCGTTTTCCGCATTCCGGATTTGAATGATTGGAAGTTGATCGCATTTTCGCGGCGACCGCATGGCATACGGCTTGCATTAAACGGCCCGGCCGCCGGCTTAATCGTTCGGTCGCTCAATCAATCACATTCGGATGAATCGGAGAAAGCTATGCCCGCAGTGAACAAACCCCTTCACAAGAACGGTGATTTCCTCGTCGATTACGAGGAAAAGGTTTTCGAGGACGTCAAGGCCGAGCCCGGCGAGAAGGCGCTTGTGACCTTTCATACGGTCGCTTTCGAGGGCTCGATTGGATTCGTCAACCTGTTGCAGGCCACGCGCTTGCAGCGCAAGGGGTTTGAGACGTCGGTGCTGCTCTATGGTCCTGGTGTCACGCT
This sequence comes from Paraburkholderia sp., assembly GCA_034668065.1. Taxonomy (GTDB): domain Bacteria; phylum Pseudomonadota; class Gammaproteobacteria; order Burkholderiales; family Burkholderiaceae; genus Trinickia. The sequence goes on along the minus strand of JAXDQB010000440.1, from coordinate 1,121 downwards.
TGGTTTGCAGCGCGGCTTTCCGACGCTCGGCGATGAAGCGTTTCCCGGCCATTTGAACTTCAACAAGCAGCTCGTCAAATTCATGGGGGAAGGCGGCAAGGTCTACGCATGCCGTTTCGCGTTGCAGGCGCTGTATGGCCATGGCGAGGCCTCGCTTATCGAAGGCATTCGTCCGATCAGCCCGCTCGATGTGCTCGACCTCCAGCTTCTCCATCGCAAGGAGAATGCATTGGTCATTCATACGTGGACCGTCTGAGCGCGCGAGTCATCATGTCCGATCGACGCATCATTCGCGCGGCGGCGGTGCAGATCGCCCCGGATCTTGAGCGTTGCAGCGTCACGCTCGAGAAGGTGTGCTCCGCCATCGACGAAGCCGCCGGCAAAGGCGCTCAACTGAGCGTCTTTCCAGAGACGTTCGTTCCGTATTACCCGTATTTCTCCTTCGTGCGGCCGCCGGTCGCATCGGGAGCCGAACACTTGCGGCTGTACGACGAAGCGGTGGTCGTGCCCGGTCCTGTCACTCGGGCCGTTGCCGAACGCGCGCGAAAGCACGCGATGGTCGTTGTGCTGGGCGTCAATGAGCGGGATCACGGCAGTCTGTACAACACGCAGTTGATTTTTGACGCGGATGGCCGGCTTGTTTTGAAGCGCCGCAAGATCACGCCGACGTACCACGAGCGCATGATCTGGGGCCAAGGCGATGCGTCGGGACTCAAAGTCGCCGAGACGCGCATCGGGCGAGTCGGTGCGCTCGCCTGTTGGGAGCATTACAACCCGCTCGCCCGCTATGCGCTAATGACCCAGCACGAAGAGATTCATTGCAGCCAGTTTCCTGGGTCGCTCGTCGGGCCGATCTTCGCCGAGCAGATGGACGTGACGATTCGCCATCACGCGCTCGAATCGGGATGTTTCGTCGTCAACGCAACCGGTTGGCTCACCGACGCGCAGATTGAGTCGGTCACCGATGATCCCAAGCTCCAACGAGCACTGCGGGGTGGTTGCCATACCGCAATCGTCTCGCCCGAAGGCCGGCATCTGGCGGAGCCGCTGACCGAGGGGGAGGGGATGGTCGTGGCGGACCTCGACATGTCGCTGATCACAAAGCGCAAGCGGATGATGGA
>JAXDQB010000439.1:0-5950 GCA_034668065.1 Paraburkholderia sp. | reverse complement strand
CGGCCGCAGCCCGCACCTCGGGCTTTGCGCGAAAGGCGATGGACAGACCGGCCTCGGCCATCATCTCGAGGTCGTTCGAGCCGTCCCCGATCACGATTGCTTGTGAGGTCGGGATGCCGAGCTTCTCGCACGTTTCGCGCACAGTGCGCGCCTTGACGCTCGCATTCACGATTTCGCCCAGCACCTTCCCAGTCAATTTGCCGTCGACAATTTCGAGCGTATTGGCACGCGCGAAATTGAGGCCCAGGCGCTCCTTAAGGCGCTCGGTGAAAAACGTGAAGCCGCCCGAGACGAGCAGCGTGCGCAGCCCGGCGCCTTGCGCGGCCGCGAGCATGGCGTCGGCACCCGGGGAGAGGCGCAGCCGCTCGGCAAAAACATGTTCGAGCGCGCTTGCGTCGAGTCCCTTTAGCAGCGCTACGCGTGCCACCAGGCTTTCGTCGAAGTTCGTGATCTCGCCGCGCATCGCGGCTTCGGTGATCGCCGACACCTCGGCCTTAAGCCCGCAAAAGTCAGCGATCTCGTCAATGCATTCGATCGTGATGAGCGTGGAATCCATGTCCATCGCCACGAGTCCGAAGTCGCGCAGTGAAAGCCCCGGGCGCACAAATGCGTAGTCGAGCGCGTGCGTTGCGCAGTAGGCGTCCACATCAGCACGCTGTGCGAGGTTGGCATCGGCGATGCGGATCGCGTAGGGGTCGACGGGCTGAGCGCGCGAGCCGCGTGCGAGGGCGACGAGCGGTCTGACATGGGCAGCCGCTAATGGCTCAGGGCTTTGGACGACTAAGTTCATTTTGAATCTGTCTATGGTTAAATCGCCGCGCGCTCAAGCCGGGCGGGAAAGCGGACTATTGTAACGGTTCGTCGCCGGCGGGCCGCTTGCGCCGATTGGCGTTAGACTGGCGACGCATCATCCGTCCATCGCGGCCGCGAATCGTGCGCGTTTGACGCGCGCAAACGTCGTGCACCGCTCGAAAGGAGGTGACAGCATGAGTGTTTGCCGCAAACCGTTTGTCGTTCTCGCTTGGGCGGCCGGATCTGCCGCTGCTGCGCTTTGCCCCGCCGCGCATGCTGCTCCGCCAATCACAGTGACGTCCACGACGCCCGCGGACGGGCCAATCCAATACACGGTGAGCGTTGCGTCGAAGTCGTTCGGCAACCTGCAGGAAACGCGCACGATCCGCTCGGGCGAGACAGACGATTTCAACTGGAGAACGCTCCCGCCCGGCGGAGCCGTGCCGGCGCCCAAGCAATGCCCGAATTACTCGATGCTCGCGCTGGACCCGAACGGTGCCGTGGTGCGCCAAGTTCGAATTCGCCTTGCGCCCGTTGTCGCCAAAGACGGCACCGCGACGGTCCAGCTGAGCGTGCAGGGCAGCGCGCCCAAGGGCAAGATGACCGTCAAGGCTGGCGATAAAACGCTGCAGTGCCCCAACGTGACGACGACGAGCCAGGTGCTGCGCTTCACCATGGCGACCAACGGTGCAGCGAAGAGCATGGCACTGAACGACGGAACGCGGGTGAGCGTTTCGGCGCAGCGCTGAATTGCGCGCATCGGTACAGCAGTTTTCGCGTCGTTATTTGCACTCGTCGCGCCCTTGTCGCGCCCTTGTAACGCGCTGATTGCGGTGCGATTGTCGGCTGCTGTCGTCGGCTGCGGTTACCGCCTGCTGGTGCCGATCACCTGGCCTCGTGGCGCTCGACGAGCCGGGTTGCAAGGAACCGGTGGTCGGCGCAGAAAAGCCGCCGGTAGGTCAAGAGGACTGCGCCCACCGTGCCTAGCGCGGACGCCGCCGCAATCAGGAACATGATCACGATCTGATAGCGAACTGCCTGCAGCGGCGACTGTCCGGCGAGCACTTGCCCCGTCATCATTCCGGGCAGGCTCACGATGCCGACCACGGCCATCTGGTTCAGCGTCGGAATCATGCCTGCGCGCACGGCTTGCCGCGCCGGGCCCTGCGCCGCTTCCCAGCGCGTGGCGCCCAGCGCGAGCGCCATATCGACGCGATCGCGCCGCGCAGTGAGTTCTTCAGTCATCCGCTCGATGGCGAGCGAGACGCCCGTGAGCGTATTACCGAGGATCATTCCGAGGATCGGAATCGCGTACTGCGGTTCGTACCAGGGATGAATGCGGATGACAGCAAAGAGGCCGATGGCTGCGATGAGCCATGCGCTCACCCATATGGACACGAGGCTGTCGGCGCGCTGGCCCGCATAGGTATGCGCGCCACGCCCCGCGCCGGCAAGACCCGCTACGATCGTCATGACCGCCATGAGCGGCAGGACCACGTACCACCGCGAGAACGAGAACACCCAGCCAAGCACATAGCCGATCGCGAGGAGCTGCACCACCGTGCGCACTGCGGCGAGCGCGAGCTTGCGGCCTAGTCTGAGCGAGAGTGCGGTCGACACCGCGCCGTTGATGACGATGAGCAGCGCGGCGATCGCGACATCGACGAGACTTAGATTTTGCAAACCCGCATTCATTGCGCACGCTCCTCGCCGTCGGCGAGCCGGCCGGCGTGCATCGTCACCCGCCGCGCGCTGACGCGCATGGCCTGCGCCGGATCGTGCGATACCCAGACCGATGCGCGCTCGGCCGGGCATGCGTCGAACCAATCGGCGACGAGCGCTTCGATCGCGTGTGCGGTCTGAGGATCGAGCGAGGCGGTCGGCTCGTCGAGCAGCAGGACTTCGGGTTCGAGCTGCAGCACGCGGATCAATGCCGCGATTTGCGCTTCGCCCCCGGAGAGCTCACTCGCGCGCTTGTCGAGAAAATTGCTCGCGCGGCCGGCCCGTTCGGCGAGCAGCACCGCGCGCGTTCGATCGAAACACAAGCCCTTGTATGCGTGCAGCGAATACGGGTACCGCAGGTTGGCTTCGACTGTACCCTCGAGCACCGCCGGCCTTTGCCTGACATAAGCGACGTTTTTTCGGTAGCTTGGGATCAAGCTGCGCTCCACGGGCCGGCCGTGCCAAGTGATGTCGCCCGCGTCGAGCGTGTCGAGGAGTGCGAGCGCGCGCAAAAAGACGCTTTTTCCCGCGCCGGACGGGCCGGTGACGGCGATGCGCTCGCCGGCGGCGAGCGAGAAATCGGTTGCCGCAAGCAAGGTCGTGCCGGCACGTGGATCGCGCCGGGCAATGCCGTGCGCTTCGAGGAGGACAGGGGCGGTCATAACGGAAAAATCGGCGATGAAATCAATGCGCTCGCGGGGCGAGTCCGAACAAGTGCACCATGATAGCGAGAGAATGCGGTACGGGACTTGCTGTGCCTCGATTATGACGGTCGCGCGGGGCGATCGATACAGCACGGCGATCGCCGCACGCGGGCCGAGACTGGAGCCCGTATGCAGCTCGTTCATCCCACTCACCGGTCCGCGCCTCGTACGGCGGCCCGCATCCTCGCATGGTCGGCCATCGTCGTGTGTGCCCTCGCCGCTGCGCTGGCCGTTTTCGTCGTCACATTCGACTGGAATATCGCGCGGCCCTGGGTCGACGATAAGGTTTCGGAGGCGTTGGGCCGACCCTTCGCCACCAACGGCGATTTGCGCGTCGGCTGGCAGCGTCCGGTCGATGAGCACGGCTGGCGCGCGTGGATTCCAAGGCCGCGGTTTTCGGCGTATCGAGTGACGATCGGCAATCCGCCGTGGACAAAGCAACCGCAATTCGCGACTGTCGACGAGATTACGTTCGATGTGAAGGTTTTGCCGCTCCTTGCGCACCGGATTTCCGTTCCATTAATCAAGCTCGTCAACCCGTCGATCGACCTCGAGCGCCTGGCCGATGGGCGTGAGAACTGGACGTTTCCGTTTGCCCAGTCGCATGAGCCGTCGCGTTGGAACCTGGAACTTTTCGAGCTCCGTTTTGCAAAGGGCAGTATCGTCCTCGCGGATGCGCTTCAAAAGCTCGATCTGCAGGTCAGCTTAGATACGCTGGGCAAACCGGTTGCAATCGGCGAAGTGCTGAAGCAGCAGGAGTCGTTGTCGCGAGCGTCCGCAGCGCAGGTCGTAGGAAAGGGCGGTTCGCGCGAATTGAACGCGCCAATGCATGCGGCTTCGGGAGCACATGGAACTTTAACCGCGCCAGCCGCCGGGAGCGCTGTCGCTGCTTCCGCCGCCCCGGAAGCTTCGGGCACTTCCGCATTGCGACAGGCGGCTGCGCCGCCTGTCCCGCGCGACGCTTATGCCCTTGGCTTCACCGCGAAAGGCGACTACCGCGGAACGGCGGTGGCGGGCAGCGGGAAGATCGGCAGCGTGCTGGCGCTGAGCGATGCCTCGCGACCGTTTCCGCTTCAAGTCGACGTGAAAATCGGAGATACGCACCTTGCGCTTGTCGGGACGCTGACGGATCCGCGGCATCTGGCCGCGCTCGATTTGCGACTATGGCTACAGGGCACGAGCCCGTCGCATCTCTATCCGATACTCGGTGTGCCGCTGCCGGATACGCCACCTTATGCAACAGCCGGACGGCTCTCCGGCCACATCCGCTCCGGCAACACCCTGCTGACGTACAGCGGTTTCACGGGCCGTGTGGGCGGCAGCGATCTCGAAGGCACAATCACCTACGAGCGGCGCGGGTCGCGCCCGCGGCTCAAGGGCAATCTCGTCTCGAACTTGCTGCGCTTTGAGGATCTCGCGCCGATCGTAGGGGCCGACACCACCGCGAGCAGGGCGCGCCGCGGTGAGACGGTGACACAGCCCCCCGGTCGGGTACTGCCCGTCGAGCCGTTTCGGACCGATCGCTGGCACGCAATCGATGCCGACGTGACATTTACGGGCAGGCGCATCGTCGAGAATCCGCGGTTGCCGTTCACGGATCTTTACGCTCACGTCGTCATGAAAGATGGCTTTTTGACGTTGGAGCCGCTGCGTTTCGGCTTCGCCGGGGGCAAGCTTGCCTCGAATCTCAGCTTCGACGGCAGCACCGTTCCCCTTAAGGCACGCATATCGATGTCGGCGCGGCATCTGTTGCTCAATCAGCTTTTTCCGTCTCAAAAGACGATGCAGTCGGCGCTCGGTGAGCTCAACGGCGATGCGGCGCTATCGGCGACGGGCAATTCCACGGCCGCGCTTGCGGCTACGCTTGACGGGGAGGCCAAGGCGCTCGTCACTGAGGGCAAGCTGAGCCGGCTGCTGATGGAAGAAGCTGGACTCAACGTCGCGAACATCGTGTACGAGAAGCTCTTTGGCCGCCGCGACGTCAACATCCGGTGCGGCGCGGCTGACTTTACGGCCACTCGCGGCGTGCTCGAAGCGCGCACGTTCGCGCTGGATACCGAGGACGCATTGTTTGCGATGAACGGCCGCATCGACCTACGGAACGAATCGATGGATCTGAGGATTCATCCGCAGACAAAAGGGCTGCGCTTGATCTCGCTGCGCTCGCCGCTTTATGTCAAAGGCACGTTTAAAAACCCGGACATCGGCGTGAGCAAAGGAGCCCTCGCCTTGCGCGCGGGCGCGGCCGTGGCGCTAGGCCTGCTCAATCCGCTCGCGGCGCTGATTCCGCTGATTGCGCCCAGCCACAACCAGCCTGCGCCGTGCGAGGAGCTGGTTGCCCGCATGCGCGAGGCGCCGAGCGCGCCGCCGCCGGCTCCGTCGAAGTTGCGTCCCGCCACGGGGCCTGCCGAAAATGGTCGTTCGCGTCTTGGCCAAGCCGGGTGATGTGGTCGAAAGCTTGCTAAAATCGCTCGTTTTTCGTCGAACATCATTCCGAGGACTCGCGCCGTGCTGTCTACAGCCAACATCACCATGCAATTCGGGCCGAAGCCCCTCTTCGAAAATATTTCGGTCAAGTTCGGCGAAGGTAACCGGTACGGCCTGATCGGCGCGAACGGCTGTGGCAAGTCGACGTTCATGAAGATCCTGGGCGGCGATCTCGAGCCGAGTTCAGGCAACGTCATGCTCGAGCCGGGCGTGCGCCTGGGCAAACTGCGCCAGGACCAGTTCGC
>JAXDQB010000438.1:0-3785 GCA_034668065.1 Paraburkholderia sp. | reverse complement strand
AAGGACATCATGCGCGGTACCCGGGCAATTTCCGCCGTGGAGCGCCTCAAGGCGCGCAGCGGCAATGCAGGCTATACCGCCGTCGGCATGCCGGGCGGCTGGTTTCGTCTGGTGGACAAAACGGGCGGCATCGAACGCGAAGTGGGTGAGCCGATGCCACTCGAAGCATTCGTGGCTTTCATCGACAAGCTTGGGCCGCCCAAGCCGAAAAAAACGAGCAAGTTTGACGAGGCCTTCGAAGCGCAGATCAAGCGCAGCGGGCGCTAGGCTGCGCGCGCCCGCGCCGGGTTTTCGCACCGGTTGCGGGCCTGAAACCCCAGCGTCCGGCACCCGTGTTCGGTTTGGTACAATCCTGTAGTTTTCCTCCACGAACGCTGTCTAACCGCTTTTTCCAGCCGTCAAGACGCCATGAACATCGAGCAAGCCCGCTTCAATATGATCGAGCAGCAAATTCGCCCTTGGGACGTACTGGACCAGGACGTGTTGAACTTGCTCGCAATCGTCAAGCGCGAAAACTTCGTGCCCGCCACTTATCGCGACCTTGCCTTCGCCGATCTCGAAGTGCCGCTGCCCGCAGGCGAGCACATGCTGGCGCCGCGCGTCGAAGCGCGTGTGCTGCAAGAGCTGGCGGTCAAAAAGCATGAGAGCGTGATCGAGATCGGGGCGGGCTCCGGCTATATGGCTGCGCTCTTGGCGCACCGTGCCCAGCACGTTTTGACAATCGACATCAAGCCGGAACTCGTCGAGATGGCCCGGCACAACCTCGCCGCGAACGGCGTCATAAACGCAGACGTCGCGCCCGGCGACGGCTCGCGCGGCTGGCCCGCCGCGGCGCCGTACGACGTCATCTGCGTCTCGGGCGGCCTGCCCGTGCTGCCGCAGGAGTTGCTCGAGCAGCTGAAGATCGGCGGCCGGCTCGCCGCGTTTGTCGGCACCGCGCCTGTCATGAAGGCACAGATCATCACGCGTATGGACGAAAAGCAATTCCGCGTTGCCGATATCTTCGAAACTTACGTCGAACCGCTCCTGAACGCGGTTGAACCGCCACGCTTCAAGTTCTGAACCACCCGCCATGCAAAATCTGACGCCCCCCGCTCTCGCCGATTGGCTTGCCGACGAATCGCGCCCGGCGCCTCTATTGCTCGATGTGCGCGAGCCGTGGGAAATCTCAACGGCAAGCATCGCTGGATGCGTGTCGATTCCGATGCGCGAGATTCCCGAGCGCAGCGAGGAGCTAGACGACGAAACCCCGATCGTCTGCATCTGCCATCACGGCGCCCGCAGCGCCAACGTGGCGATGTTTCTCGAATCACGCGGGTTCAAGCAGATGTTCAATCTGCAAGGCGGCATCGATGCGTGGTCGCGTCAGGTCGACACATCCGTGCCCACGTATTGAAGGCGGCATTGGACAAATCCGATGGCGCGCAGACCGCGGCGCTTTCGCATAAAGAAAATGCGCGCCACGATGCCGGTGTCGCACGTTAGCGCGCCTCGTCCTGGCCCAGCAATGCCATCAGCACTTTCACCGTGCGCGCGGTCGCTCCCCGATGCCGCTCGGCAAAAGCCGATGCCGCCGCGCCCATCGCTACGCGTTGCGGCCGGTTGGCGAAGAGCTCGTCGAGCACCCGCGCCAGCCCACTTGGATCGCTCACCTGCAAGGCCGCCCCGGCCGCCAAGGCATCGGCAGTCGCCTGCGAAAAGTTGAAAACATGCGGCCCGATCAACACGGGCACGCCCACTGCGCACGCTTCGATCAAATTCTGCCCACCTAGCGGCACCAGACTTCCGCCGATAAACGCCAGATCCGAGGCCGCATAGTAGGCACCGAGTTCGCCCATCGAGTCGCCAAGCAGCACGTCGACATCCGCAGGCAACGGCAGATCGACGACCTGCGCGACAGCCGCGGCCGCCATCGCTTCACCGCCCCACGCCGAACGCCGCATGCATCGCAGGCCGCGCCGCTCTACCAGCGACGCGACTTCATCAAAACGCTGCGGATGGCGCGGCACGAGAATCAGCAACGCGCCCTTCGTCGCCATCGCATCAAATGCATCGAGCACCAGCGGCTCCTCGCCTTCGCGCGTACTGGCCGCCACCCATACCGGCCGCGAGCCGATCGCCGCGCGCCATGCGTGCCCGCGCGCCGCGAGTTCGGGCGGCGTCGTCATGTCGAATTTCAAATTGCCGAGCACGGCCACCTGCTGGGCGCCCAGCGCCGTCAGCCGCTGGGCATCGGCCGGACTCTGCGCGAGCACGCGCGCAAACCCGCCGAACACCTCGCGCGTCGCACGGCCAAAACCCGCGGCTCGCTTGTACGAGCGCGCCGACATCCGCGCATTGGTGAGCACGAGCGGCATATCCGCGCGCCGGCACTCGTCGATCAATGTCGGCCAGACTTCCGTCTCCATCACGAGGCCGATTGACGGCCGCCATGTGTGCAAGAAGCGTCGCACAGCATGCGGCATGTCGTAAGGCAAATAACACCGGGAGACGCGATCAGCGAAGAGCTGCTCGCCCGTAGCCCGGCCGCTCGGCGTCATGTGCGTCAGTAGAATGCGCGCGTCCGGCCGCGCTTCTATCAGCGCTTCGATAAGGGGCTGCGCCGCACGCGTCTCGCCAACCGAGACGGCGTGCACCCAGATGAGCGGCGCATTGTCGTCGGGCGAACGGCCGCGCGAGCGGCCGAAACGCTCATCGATATGCCTCCGATATCCACGCTCGCGGCGTGAACGAAGCAGCAGCCGCAGCACCGCCAGCGGCGCGACGATCCACCAAAGCGCGCGATAGACGGCCCTCAACATGCGCGCTCCTCGCTGCCGATGCAACGGGGCATCAAGCGAAACAGCAACCAAGGCAGGCGCCCCTGCCACAGGCCCCGCACAGATTCCGCCATGCGTGAGCATGGGCGCGACCAGGAAGAAAACGATGCGCCGACGTTCAAACCAGCGCCCTGTTCTCGAGCCGCTCAAGAATACCGAGCGGTGCGCATTCGGGCTCCGCCATCGCGCGCACCGGCAGGAAAAATGTTTGTTCAACCATGAATTGACCCGACATCACGGCATGCGAGGTTTGATCGGAGAAACAGACCCAGACACTACCGGGTGGAAACGGCATGGTTTCCTGCGGGCTCGACTTCTGATAGTCAAGATCGGCTTTCATGCAATCGTGCAGATGCAGCATCAGATGGTCGTACTCGGTGCGCCTTGACTTCGTGATGTGCAACTGTTCGAGCAGCCATGCCACGCCCGGCAGTTGAGGCTTGATATGCGGCAGAAACCGCTTTGCGATCTGCTCGAACGGCTCGCCGACGCGCCACACCCGCGGTACACCGTGCGGATTGACGTTGGCGAACACGCGCAGGATCCGCTCGCCGCGATTGGGCCGCGATGGAAACGCATCGACATGCAGGCGACTATCGTCCTTGCGCCACGACGTATGGCGCGTTTCAACCTGCATGAGGCGCAGGCTCGTCGGCGAGGCACGCAGCTTTGCGCGGTACTCGGGCAAAAGATTGTCGACGAGCGAGCGAGCGTTGTTCTGATAGCGTGTGATGAGCGCGCGTACGGCCGATTGCGTGACGGCATCGCCAACCACGCCGCGCAGCGCGCCGCCCATTGGCTCGAGACTGATGTTCTTGCGCAACGGATCCGCCAGTGCCGGATCGAGCAGCGCCGCTTCGCCGCCTTCGACGGCGAAGCGAAGATTCGGAAAATAGAGCACCTTGCCGCGCTCGAGCGCGGCAAGCAGCCTTTCGCGCGGCACCGACAGCCCTTGCCCCTGCCAGT
>JAXDQB010000437.1:0-5751 GCA_034668065.1 Paraburkholderia sp. | reverse complement strand
TTTTCGGAAAATATGTTTTCCGGCGTGCGCGCATAGATTACGGTCCCATGAGAACTACAATAAGGGCGCGCTCTAAATCCCTCTAATTTATTAGACAAATCTTTCAAGCTCCACTGGAAAAAAAATGAAACGAGGCGTAAAAGCAGCCTTTTCTATGATGTTGCTGCTTGGTAGTGCATCTGCAATGGCTGGTAGCAAACTAACGGCAGACGAATGTAACGATTATCCGTTCAAGCCGGTCGTGGGTGAGATAACGCATGCTCAACTGGTACGGGAGCTGGCGGAGTTGGAATCCGTCGGTTACGAGCCTTACAAAAACGATTACTACTATCCGAATGACCTCCAGGCGGCACAGGCGCGATTGCAGGCGAAGTATGTTGCGGAGTGCACACCGCAGGCGGCGGGGAAAGGGAGCTGAAGGTCGCTACGCTGCCTGAATTGCTTCGCGGCAGTTCATGGGGAGCCGATCCCAGCTAAGAAGCTAAAATTCCTACAGGATCAGCGCAAGACATAAATCGCCAAGCGAAAAAAACGGTTTGTTCCTCGCGGGACAAACCGTTTTTTATTACCGGGGTCCGGCTTGTTACGCCCAACGCTTATCCGTGCGAGCGGTATTCATGGTGGGGCTGCGAATGGTGGGGCTTTGCATGGTGCCGCACGGGGGCGTGCCGGCTGTCGTGGTGCATGTCAGCGAACGACACGGCCGGGGCTGCGAACGCAGCGACGATGAGGACAGCAAGAGCCTTCTTGAGAACTTGTTTCATGGAATTCCAGGTGGCAGTACGAGGGTGTCAAACCAGAAGCGATGCAATGAGTCAGGCCATTGCAAGCGCCGACATCTTAGCGCATTGAGCGGTTCTGACGCGACTGGATAAGCAATTGAATTGGCCATGATGGCACGCCAGACTGCATGGCCGGCGTGCGGCCTGCCCGATTTATCGATAATGGTAGACCGCGGTTTCGAATTCGACACTCGCGGGGTAGGAAACCGCATCCTGGAATGGCAGGATCTGGGTGCCCCAAAAGCCGCCGATGCCATTTTTGCGGTCAATCCAAAAATAAAGGTTGGCCAGACCCGCCCACATGAGCGAACCAGCGGGGCGCCCCGTTGGTGCATCTTCGCGGTTGATCATGAAAGAGTAGCCCCAGCCTTTATCAAGGCCTGGGAAGAACTCGCCTTCGTTGCTCTGCGACGGAATCGATGTGACCCAACCGCCCACCGAAAGGCCCATATCGGCCAGACCGTCCCGGCTCATGGCCGTCACCGTCTCCGCCTTCAGCACGCGACCATTCGGCCCCGCACCGTCGTTCAACACCATGCGGATGAACTTCATATACTCGCCCACAGTGGCATACAGACCATGACCGCCGCAGTCCATCGCGGGAGGTTGCGCCAACCGCAGATCGGGCAACGGAGTCAACTTGCCGTCCGCTGCGCGGTCATGGAGGGTGACGCGGCGTTGCGCCATCGAGTCGTTCATGGTGAAGGCGATGTCCTTCATATCCAGCGGGTCAAAGATTCGCTCCTTCATCACCTCGCCCAGGCGCTTGCCACGCTGCTGCTCGACGATGCGGCCCAGCCAGTCGATATTGACGCCATAAGTCCAGCGCTCGCCCGGGTCGTGCAACAGCACGGTGCGAATAGACGCGAACGTGCTGGACCCGATTGTCGGAATCTTGTTTGCCTTGCGGTATTTCAGATCATCGGCGCTAAAGAACTCGTAGCACAAGCCCGAGGTATGCAGCATCAGGTCATTGACTGTGATCTTTCTTTTTGGAGGGCGGGTTTTGGGTTGGCCGTTGTCATCGAACCCGCCGAGAACTTGCAACTCATCGATTTCCGGGACGTATTGGCCCGCAGGGTCACTGAGGTTGACTTTTCCTTCTTCCACCAATTGCATCATGCAGACGCCAGCAAGGGCCTTCGTGGTGGAGTAAATGGCAAATACCGAGTCAGTGGTCATCGGGTCGTTCTTGCCCAGCTCTCGGGTACCCGCAGCGCCTTCGTAAAAGTTGCTCTGGCGGTCAGTGACCATCGCCACCACCCCGGGGGCGCCGCCGTGGCGCTCGACCGTCTGTTTCAGCACAGCATCCAACGCAACCTTCAATTGCGCCTGTGTCATTGCTTGTCTCCTATCTCGGGCGGTAGCGGTAGATGCACGCGTCGGGCCGCCTTCGCCGATCCGCACGCTCGAATCAGTCTATCCGACTTCGAGTTTTCGGGGCCGGCACTTAGGCGAATCCGAGTGTTCACGGGCATCATTGCTCACGCGCTAAATTTGAGGAATTCGCTCAAAGGCAAACGCATAGGCATCATCAGCGGTGGCAATCTCGACCTTGAGCGGTTATGCTCGCGGGTCGCTGCCTTAAGCTTGACTCGCCGTCCTGGGCGCGGAATCGACTCGAGGGCAGCGCAGTGATGTGCCGCTGACCTGACAGATGTCGATGGAATCGAACACCATGCCAACCATGTATGAAAAGCTGGTCGCCTTGCTAGAGCGCGAGGGCGCCAGATATCGTGTAATCGACCATCCTGCGGAGGGACGGTCTGACGCAGTTGCCGCCATTCGCGGGACGTCACCGGGGCAAGGTGCAAAGGCGATGCTCTGCAAGAGCAAAGACGATGGGCAGGCATTGATTCTCGCAATTCTTCCCGGGGACAGGAAGCTGGACTTCAAGAAAGTGGCGGCAGCTGCCGGGTTCAAGAAGGCCACGCTTGCCTCACCTGAAGAAGCGCAGCTTGAAACGGGGTGCGTTATCGGGGCAATCCCACCGTTTTCGTTCTCTGCGAATATCAAGCTGATTGTTGACCCGGACTTGATTGACAGCTTTGACGAAATCGCGTTTAACGCCGCTCGGCTCGACAAGTCCATAGTGCTGAGTTCGGCCGATTACGTGCGGATTGCACTCCCCCTCCTTCAGCCGCTATGCGTTTAGGCAAAGTTTCGGCAATCTCATTCGACCTTGATGACACCCTGTGGCCGTTCAGGCCGTCCGTCGAGCGTGCCGAAGCGACTCTTCATTCATGGCTGATTGAGCACGCGCCAAACACTGCGAGCGTACTACCTGCGTGGCATACGCTCGGTCGGTTGCGAAACGAGTACGAGCGTTCGCACCCGGACCTCGTCAATGACTATCGTGCGTTGAGAATCGGTTCAATCAGACTCGCGTTGGAACTGGCGAATGAAGATGTAACCCTCGCTGAGGGCGCATACGATGTCTTCTATTTAGCCCGACAGAAGGTCGAGTTTTATGAAGACGCTTTGCCAGCGCTGGAATGGTTGAGTGCCAGGTTTCCACTCGTCGCAGTGACTAACGGCAACGCTGACCTACGGCTCACCGGCGGCGCTGAGTTCTTTCGTGAAACACTAAGTGCTCGTGTTCTGGGGACTGCGAAGCCCGAGCCCGAAATATTCCATGCGGCTGCCCGGGCAGCGGACGTGAATCCAGCGAATTTGCTTCACGTGGGGGATGACTTTCAGCTGGATATTCTCGGGGCGTTGGATGCCGGGCTTCAGGCTGCATGGCTGGTTCGACAGAATCATCTCGAGACGAGATTTGTTGAGCATTGTGCCCGCGCTCCGCACCTCACAATTAGCGACTTGTCGGTGCTCTGTCGCGCCCTCGGCGGCTCCGCCAACTTGGCTGCTGCAACAGACACAAGGTGGTAGCTGAATTTAGGTCTTCCGACGGACCGGTACCGTTGCGCCGACCAACCGATAACAAAGCGTACGTAGGCGAGAAATCCCGAGATCACCGAAACTCGTGCATCAATGTCAGGCGACACCTATGTCCAATAGACGAGCCCAACCAGTATTGCACCGAGTGCGACGTATTCACAAAGAGGCGATGGCGGCCGATGGAAGAATTGCCGAAAGCCTTGAAGCAACAGGAGCGCGGCCACAAGCAGCAATGTGCTCGCGCCGAGTACGACAATATTCGCCTTGCCGGAAAAGAGGAGCGTGAGCGTGATAACCAGCAGACCACACGCCGCACACCAACGACGCATTCCCGGTATACGCGCCCGGAGCAGCGAGCCGAAAACGGCAACGCTCGTCACACAAAGCACAATCGCGATGTTGATTAGAACGGCCGGGGTGGACATGGTGGCGTGGTAATTAATGTGACCGATGCACGCACTTGGCGTGATACAGGATAGCGACGCGGACGAGCCCGGCCCAGCGCTTGGAATTTGTCCGCGCTGCGTGCAAAAAGCGCTCGCGCTCTACATCGCCTCAGAGAGCCTCAATGTCCTTAGCCACTTGTTAGTAGAATGCGGGGAAGCGGCGACATGGAAGCTGTTATCCGACTTCTTTGCCTCACGTTTGGCTGTTGCTGCCAGTGAAGCGATGGCATCGCTATCGACGTCGAGCCCCGCAGCAACGGGCACCACACCAACCGCGAGGGTGACGAATGGATAAAAGCGCATGTGACCGTGGCGGTCTTCGCTATGTATCCCACCCGCATCGGTGTCGGCACGTGTATAAAGGCGGCGCGCGTTTTCGTTGAAACGCTGCATGGCCGCTCGAATCCGTACTTCCCAATCTTCGCTTTGATAAAAGATGAGAAAGTCATCGCCGCCCACATGGCCGAGAAAATCCCGGCGTGGGTCACATGCTTCACTGAGGATGGATGCCGCGAGCTTCAACATCTCATCGCCCTTCCAGTACCCATATTGGTCGTTGAAGGGCTTGAAACTGTTCAGGTCGCAATAGCATGCATGGAATGGAGCGCCACGCTTTATCAGGCGCTGGATATGCATATCGATTGGAATGTTGCCCGGCAGTGACGTCAGCGCGTTTGCGTATCGCGCGGCCGCGATACGGACTTCGGTGACAGCGCGCACAAGTGCCTCGGCGGTAGCCAGGCCGACATATTTACCCTTGTCGACGACAACCAGCCCTTCTGCGAGGTAACGCTGGTCGTCGCCGGTCAATAGTTCCGCCAGTTCCTCCATTGTGGCGGTTTTCTCGACAACGGTGGGCGACATGTCGGCGAGCACTGTGCAGCTCTTCTTGCCAAAAACTTCGCGGTGGAACGGACGAGCATAAGCATTAAGAAAGGCGCGACGATTGACCAGGCCGACGGGCCGCCCGTCATCGACGATGGCAATCGCATGGAGGTCCGGGCACCGCGTCAGCAGCTCGAGGACATCGTTATTCGCCGCCGCCGGGGGCAGCGTTGGCGCGCCAATAACGAGATTGCTAGCGGAGAAGGCGCGGGGAGACTCCGCCAGGGAGTGGGGGAATACCGCTATCGAATTGTCATGAATCACGGAACGGGCGGCCGCTTCAAGCCGTTCAGTCGGCGTGAAACTCGGTCTGCCTAGAAAAAATCCTTGCCCATGTTCAATGCGCAGGTCTCGACAGACCATCAGGTCTTCGGCATCTTCAAGGCCCTCAGCGATCAGCTGTGCACGCCCCGCCTCTGCCAATCGGCGCAGGTAACGCAGGACCTCGAAACGGAAAGGCGACGTCCTCGCTCCGGATGTAATCGAACGGTCGATTTTTACGTAATCGGGTTCAAGCCTTATCCAGCGGCAGAGATTCGAGTTCCCTATACCATAATCGTCGAGTGCCAATTGAATTCCGGATTCTCGCAAGAGGTTAACAGCAGAGGCAAGCGACTCGACGTCTCCGATGGCTGCCTGTTCTGTCAGTTCGATGACTATGCGCTCAGGGCCAAACTGCAGAGAGTGCAAAAGGGCCAGCATTCCATCGCGGCGGCTAGCAACCTTCCGGATAGCGGCTG
>JAXDQB010000436.1:0-3823 GCA_034668065.1 Paraburkholderia sp. | reverse complement strand
CGCGGCAGGGTGACTTGCAGCACTAGGCGGCGCAGCGGGAGTGAGATGACGTTGTTGCGCAGGACTGACTGTGCCTGACGCACATTTGCGTCGTAAGCATGAAGTGTTTGTGCGAAAGCCATGCTGTGTAGGCGTAACCGCGTAGTCAAGACGGTGCAAGCATAGGCGCCTAGATGTAAATCTTGCGCAAAAATTGGGGCGATCAATGGGAAAAAAGCGTAGTGATGGCTCTGAGCGGTCGTAAGCTGCGCCATTTATCTGGGCTACGCACTTTTCGCTGTCGGGCTGGCAGGCACCCCGCGCTTGGTCGCCATGCCTTAGTTCTGAGCTGCTCGAAGCTGGCCGCGCTCACAGTCGGGCCGGGCGAAATGGGGGCGACCCCGGCGGCTCGGCCGGGATCTTTCCCCGCCGGGCGCCCTGGCAAATCGATGACTGCACGCATGTCGGTACCGTCTCCAGACAGTTGCCCAGTTGCCCGGAACAGTGCCCCTTCGTCGGTGTCCCCTGCTTTTACGCGCGAATGAAATTGAGCGGCACGCTGTACTCGTAGAACGGCAGGCTTGCCAGCGCCTCGCGTTGCGCGCCGCCGGGGTTGCTCGCGACACGGCTGTCCCGGTCAAGCAGCATCGTGGCGCGGCGCTCGCCCTCGTAGCGCGGCCAATGCGGCAGCAGCGCGTTGTTCGGGTTTCCGGAGTGCGCGAAGGCCGCCCACGTTGACATCATCTGGCGCGTCAAAGGCGCGATATCCTCGCCGGTACCCACAAGGCCGGCAGCCGTCGCCGCAGTGCCGAAGACGAACGGCACTTCGGAAGTGTGTGGCGTGTGGAGCACGCCCCCCATGACAGGGGTGCGCCAGTCGAACACGTATGCGTACACCGGTGCGTTCGCGCGGGCTGCCTGGCGTGCCGCGATCTCAAAGGTGTTACGACGGAACATGTAGTCGGTGCTGATCTGGGCCAGTACCTCGCTAGGCAATGCCGCCGGCAACGAAGTGCGGTACGCATCGAACAGCTCACGTGCAGCGGCCGCGTCCAGCCGCAGATAGCGCTCGATCCGTTGCTGCGCTTCGGGCGCCGCGAGCGAGAAGTTGCGAGGGTCGCGCGCGAGGAATAGCGTTGTTTCGGTCGCCGCATTGCCGATCATAAGCGGTATGTTCTGTGCAAGAGGTCCCGCGTCGGGATCGAACGGATTGCGCGTGAACGAGCGCTGGTCGAGCACCGGTCGGAACGGGTCGACAATGCCCTTCATTGCCTCGAGCAGCCGGGACGGCGGGATCTGCTGCAGCGCCGCACCGTCGGGCCGTGTAAAGCCGAGCCGGGTGGCAAGCTTCGCGGCTTGTCGGGCCGCTTCCTCGGGGCCGGTCAAGCGCAGACCGCCCGAGCAGCTTTGGGCGATCGCTTTGTGAAAGAGGCCTTGTGCGGCCGGCATCTGCAGCAAGGCGGCCACTTTCGCCGCGCCGCCGGATTGGCCGAAAATCGTCACGTTGTTCGGGTCGCCTCCGAAGGCCGCCGCGTTGGCGCGGACCCAGCGCAACGCCGCGACGAGGTCCAGCGTACCCGCGTTGCCCGCATCGGCAAAGCGTTCGTCGTTTCCGTCCAGGGAAAGATAGCCGAATAGATTGAGCCGGTGGTTCACCGTCACGACCACCACCTCGCAGTTGCCCGCCAATGCGCCGCCGTTGAAACCGGGCGCGCTGCCCGCGCAGGTGATCCAACCTCCGCCGTGGATCCACACCATCACCGGACGCAACTTGCCGTCCTTCAATTGCGGCGTGAAGACGTTGACCGATAAGCAGTCTTCGCTCATCGGTTCGAGCGAGACGTACCAGCCGGTCAATGGCGTGGGATTCTCGGGATTTTGCGGTGCCGAATGGCCGAATGCCTGCGCAGAGCGGACACCACTCCACGGCTTGACCGGCGCGGGCGGCAAGAAGCGATTCGCACCGCCAGTCGGGGCGCCGTACGGAATGCCTTTAAAGCTGAAGCTATTTCCTTCACGAATCCCGCGTACCTTTCCGCTCGTGGTTTCGACCACCGGCTCCGCCCCTGCCGCATAGGCGCCGCGTGCACCCAAGGCCGGCAACGCGCCGACGCCCGCAATCGCGGCTACGCCTTTGAGCAGTGTGCGGCGCGCCGGATGTGCGCAGCTGTTGTGCGAGCCGCCGGGCACCGTTGCCGACGTCATTTCTTCATGTACCGAAGCTTTGCCGCTCTCGATTGTTTTTCGCATGGTTGCGTTTTCGGAAGTTGGGTAGATTGAGCACACGGGCCGGCCTAGACTGTGCCGCGGGCATCCTAGCATAAGCAACTTAACGAGTTGTTCCGCCAATCTTCCGTAACTCTGTGGTCACGCGCATTAGCAATGGAATGCTTGTGTCGGAAAAAAGCCGCGGCTAATAGTCGGCCGTGAATAACAGTTTGCAGTGAATGCCGGCATCCGGCGAAATCAGTTGCGCATCGACATTTACGGTGCTGTGAGCAATGCGCCTTCGGCGAACGAGTGGACGTTCGACTGCCCGAAAAGGTTTACCTATTTGGGTGGCGCCATTGCATCGTATGCGTCGGCAACTCGTTCATACACGCGAACGGTCTGAACACCTGTTTTTTTATGATGGTCTATTCTCGCGGTCTTAATTTATGAAAGGAGCGCACCCATGAGCCAACCTAACATCGCCATCGGGGCTTTGGGCGGCACGATCTGCATGACAACGGACAATGCCGACACCGAGGCCGGCGCATTGCCACGCTTGACGGCACAGCAATTAGTCGCAGCAGTCCCGGGGCTCGATGGCGTAGCGCAGATCCACGCGGAGACCTTGCTGAGACTGCCCAGTCCGTCGCTGAGCATCGCAGACGTGCTCGCGAGCCTGGCGTGGGCAGAGGGCAGAATCGATGCCGGCGCCGACGGCGTCGTCCTGACACAGGGAACCGATACGCTCGAAGAAACAGCGTTCCTGCTCGACTTGCTGTGGACGCGCCCCCAGCCATTGGTTGTCACAGGGGCGATGCGCACGCCATCGGCCCCAGGTGCGGACGGTCCGGCGAACATTCTTGCTGCAGTAGCGTGCGCCACATGCGGCGCGAGCCGTAACCGCGGCGTGCTGGTGGTGATGAACGATACGATTCACGAGGCGCGCTGGGTACGCAAAGGCAACACGATGTCCGTCGAGACTTTCGTCTCCCCGGTGATCGGTGCGGCCGGGATGGTGCTCGAGGGTGCGGCCCAGTACTTTAGGCCACCGTCGAAGCGCTATGAGCAAACTTTCGCGCCGCGGGATACCGCAGTGCGAGTCGCGCTAGTCGAGTCTTGCCTGGGCGAAACCGGCGAGATGCTCGACGCTGTATCGAATGTCGGTTACCAGGGGATTGTGATTGCAGGCTATGGCGTGGGACACGTTTCGCAGTACGAAGCAGATCGCATCGAGGCACTGCTGCCCAAGCTGCCCATCGTAATCGCGAGCCGTACAGGTGCAGGGGCAACGGCGAGCCGAACGTACGGTTTTGCCGGATCGGAGATCGATCTTGCGCGCCGTGGCGCGTTGTTCTCAGGATGGCTGGCACCTCGCAAAGCGCGTCTGCTGCTTTGGTTGCTGCTTGCGAGCGGCGCCCCACGCAGTGCATGCGCCAACGCGTTCGACTTCTGGAAACGCGTCGACTCTGCCGATTAGGCCGCCACTCAAGTCGCCCAATCACCTCGTCGCCCCATTCAAGGGGCGCGCGTCCTGGGCGCCGAACCGCTTCGATCTCGTTGGCCATCGCGACAAGGCAGCGGACCATATCCAGCGGTCTGCCCATCCTGCTTAGCGCCCCGTTACTCCAGCCGG